>NZ_CDXDOR010000020.1:0-20308 GCF_978021225.1 Frankia sp. CeTa3Moorea
TAGTTCGGGAGCTGGCCGGATTTATGCAGTCGGTCGGCCAAGAGCCAGACAAAAAGATGACGGAAGCGATTGATGGGTTCTCTGCCCTTCGGAAGATGACCGACGACTCGGCGTCCAAGGTGGTTATTTCAGTTGGGGCGACTCCTCGCTACAAGTTCATCTCTGTTCTCGATAACGAGAACTTCATTCGAAGTCTTCCTTCGGAAGCTGAACTGACGATTGTCGGAAAAGTTCAACGTATACTTCGCAAGGGAGACCGTGAAAACTTGTTCGATCTACCTGGTATGGATGTGATCCCGCGGTCGCAACGTCGTGCAGCGGAGCGCAGTATGAGAAAAGACGCGCAAGGCGTCATGGCAGACGCATCTGTCGGGTATCCCGCGGCCCATCTCACGCTAATCGCAGCTTATCGGTAGCATATTAGGCGGAAGTGATGACTTTTCAAGCGACTGTAGTTCGAGTTCTCATTGCGTCACCTGGCGACACCGGGAATGCCCGAGAAATAATTCGAGAGACCACGGGTCAGTGGAATGGCTTGAATGCCGAGACTTCAAAAGTAGTCCTCCTGCCGACGATGTGGGAGCGGGATGCTACGCCGTCGATGGAGGCAACTGCTCAGCGAGTAATCAACAAGCAGCTTGTGGATCACGCTGACGTCCTTATTGGAACGTTTTGGAGTCGGCTCGGTACTCCGACCGAGGATGGGCTATCGGGGACAGCCGAAGAGATCGAACGTTTCATCGCGGCCAAAAAGCCGACCTTGGTATATTTCTCGGATATTCCGATCGTGCTTAATAGCGTTGATCTGGATCAGTACTCACGATTGCGAACCTTCAAGGATAATCTGAATAGTCGAGGTCTGTGTGATAGTTATGGATCGGAAGCTGAACTATCGCAGCGCGTCAGTGCCGCGCTTACGCGGGTGATGAGGGACAAATTCGCTGTCTCGATTGAGGATAGTGCGTCGCCACCGGTCCAGGTAGGTGCCATTCCTGTCGCCGAAGTCGACCGTCAGCGTGAGATTTCAAGCTATACTTCGTCTGGTCGGCCGAACTATCGCACCCTTGAGACATTGGTGATCCGAAATGAAGGAACTGCGACCGCCGAAAATCTGAAATTTAACTTCGACTACGACGGCCCGCGCGTCGGCTCTGAGCTTCCATTTGTGGAAGGGCAGGGGCAATCTATATCTTATCTCGGGCCTGGCGCAGTGCTGAGATTCTCTCTTTCTTCGAGTCTTGATGCCGTTACGCAATGGCAAGTGATTTTTGAGTGGGAAGAGGGTGGCGACAAGAAGAATAGTCGACAGACGGTTCGATAGATCTTTAGCGGACGGATCTACGTTTATTTATGCGGGGTGGCGACGCGCCGGCGAGCATGGCGCGCCAGCGCCACGCGCAGCCGTCGCGCGGCGTAGGTCCTGCGCCGCGCTTGATCATAATTGGGGCAATTCGGCAGTCTCGGGCACTCGCTGACGGCCTGGTGGTGCTCGCCGTACCGTGATCGGGTGGAGGTAGCGGTTGCTGAGCGGTTGGCGAGCGAGCTGCTGACCCCGTTGGGGGATCGGTGGCGGCATGTGCAGGCCGTGGCTGCGGCTGCCCGTGAGGTGTCCGCGGCCGTCGATCCGGAGGAGCGTGATCTGCTCGTCGCGGCGGCCTGGCTGCATGACATCGGGTACGCCCCGCCGATCGGGCACCTACGGTTCCACCCCGTGGACGGTGCGCGGTTCCTCGAAGCGCAGGAAGCGCCGAAGCGGCTGTGTGCCCTGGTCGCGCACCACTCGTGCGCTCGATATGAAGCCGAGGAACGGGGTCTGACGGCGGAGCTCTCCGCGTGGGAGCTGGAGGTGTCGCCGGTGATGGACGCGCTGTGCGCCGCGGACATGACGACGGGCCCGCAGGGCCAACGGTTCACCTTCGACGAACGGATCACGGAGATCCTGTCCCGCTACGGCGACGGATCGATCGTGCACCGGTCGGTGACCCGGGCGCGGGCGGACCTGCGAGCCACCGTGGAGCGGACAACCGCGCGGCTGGCGGCGGTTCAGCCGAGATAGGGCGTGGCCCGGTTCTCCAGGTAGTGATCGATGCGGAGTCGCATCGACGGGTGGATGTTCAGCGTGTCCAGGTCCTCGGGCGCCACGAACTTGACCTCCTTGGTTTCGCTGGAGGTACGTAGCTGGCCGCCGAGGTTGCGGGTGGTGAAGCAGAGCGAGAACTGCTGGCGGACCTCGCCGTCGTCGTAGGCCAGGACGTGCCGCGGGTTGGTGTAGACGCCGATGAGTCCGGTCACCTCGATGTCGATGCCGGTCTCTTCCTTGGTCTCGCGGACGGCGGCGTCGGTGATGGACTCGCCGAGATCCATGCCGCCGCCGGGCAGGGCCCACAGGTCGTTGTCGGTCTTGTGAACCATGAGGATCCGCCCGGCCTCGTCGGTGACGACGGCCGTCACGGACGGGACGACGCTGTTGGCCTTGGGGGCGTTCGGGTCGTTGAAGTAGTCGATCCGTGCCAAGAGGGTTCAGGCTCCTTCGGTGGTGGCCCAGATGCGCTCGAAGCTGGCGGCGTAGTGGTCGAAGAGTCCGCCGGGCTGGGCGCGTAGGTGCATGACGGGGGAGTGCGCGGCGGGGGCGCCGTAGACGTGGGTGTTCACCAGCATGTCGCCGTCGAAACGGTAGATGGAGTTGTAGAGCGTGGTGGCGTGGAGCCGCAGCTCGATGCCCGGGGCGTCGCGTAACGATGCCAGGTAGGTGAGGGTGATCCGGGTCCGGGCGGCGAGACCGTCACCGATGCCCTCCTCGTCGCCTCGTAGGGCGACGGCGGGGGAGTCCGGGTCACCCAGGGCGTAGCGGATGGCCACGCCTTCGGTGCCCTTGCGGCGGAGAACGGTCGTGAAGTCGGCGTGCCCGTCGGGGAGGAACAGGCCGGCGATGACGAGGACGTCGACCTGGTGACGCGCACCGGCGAACAGCGTCCGCCACAGCTCGGCGGGAACGGCGGCGCGGCTGGGGTAGACGCGCACGACATCGCTCGGCACGTCCGCGGCCGGCGACCCGGGTTCGGTCCGGGGCTCGGGGACGGCGCCCGGTCTTTCGGCAAGCCCGATGCGTCCGCGGGGGAGGCCGATGCCGTCGGCGATGCGCTCGAAGATCTCCAGGCTCGTGACCTGGCGGCGACCGTTCATGATGTCGCTGACGTGGGACTGCGGCAGGCCGCACACGGCGGCTATCTGCGTCTGGGTGGCGCCGGTCCACTGGCGATAGATCTTGAAGACGGTGCCGATGTCGCGGCGGGCGAGTGCGTCGGCCATCTCGGGTCGCTCCCAGAGCCCCGGCGGGGTCTGGGGTAACGGACGACGGACGGACACCATGGCGGCCTCCGGACGGTAGGTGCGCCGACCGTCTGTCCTCGATCGGGCGCGCAGAGCATATCCGGTCTCCGTATAGATCGGAAGTCTCGGTGTATACGGCCGGCGGCCTTCCGTGACCGGCTGTCCGGTTGGACGGTGGGCGGGCGTCGGTTCCGCTGCGCCACGGACACCTGTTGCGGGCCGGTTCCGGCGCTTTGTCGCACGCCACCGACCAGGGGAGGACGGATCGTGATGTTCGACAGGGGGAGCGGAGGTGACCCGGGTCCGCTGCTGTTCGGCGTCGTCCGCTTCGAGCCGGGCGGGGACCGCCGGGTACGGGACACGGTCATCACCTTCCCCGGGGCGACAGCGGCGGATCTGTTCGCGATCGAACAGGGCTGGCACGACTACCAGGTCACCCCGCTCCGCTTCTTCGTCCATGACGTGCGGCCGGCGGCCGTCGACTGGACGAGGTATAGGTCCGATGATCTGGCGGCGCGCTTCGCGGACCGTCGGCGGTGGCCGTGAGTGCGGCGGCCCGGTCGGGTCCGTTCCTTCCGCCGCTGCCCGCTGCCGGTGACGGCGCCGGTGGTGCGGGGGAGACGCTGTCGGCGGTCGTGATGATGCCGTGGGGGCCGGACGAGTGGGCGCTCGTCGTCCAGCCGGGGTCGGGGTCGGAGGATCTCCTGCGGGCGGTGTCCCGGCTGCCGGCCGGGCTGACGTTCTCCGAGTCGTTCGGTGACGTCGATGTGGTGCTCGTCTACCGGGTGCAGGCCGGTGACCGTGCGCCGGTCGGGACAGGCGGCCCGGGACCGTCGCGACGAGGCTGTGGGGGTGCGGCGCTGCGGGCGGCGCTCGACCGGGACCCGATCCGGCCGGACTCGCGGTGGATGACCTGCGGTGAGCGGGCCGCGTTCCGGGCCGGGCAGGTGGAGGCGCTCGAAGCGGTCCGCCGGGCCGTGCTCGACGCGATCGGGGTTCCGGCAGTCAGGGCGCCCGGCTGATCGACACGGCGGCGCCCCGGACTTCGACGGGCCGACTCCGGCGGGTTACTCCGCTGGGGCCGGCCCGTCGTTGTTGTGGCCTCGGCCGGCCCGGGGTGCCTCGGCGGGGGTGAGGCGTTCGGAGAGATCGGCGAGACGCTGTTCGATCCGCAGCAGGACGGCGAGGATCTGCCGGTCGGTGCGCGGTCCCGGCCCTCCTTGGCTCTCGCGGCCGTCGCCTGGCGCCGTCCCCGCGGCCTGCTCGTCATGCACGAGGACGCGGACCAGGTGGTCGTCCGGCCAGTCCAGGGCGCGGGCGACGGCGGCCAGTGTGGCGTCCTGGACCCGGCGGCCGTGGGCTCCGCGCTGGAGCTGGCGCAGCGTCGCGACGGACACGCCCGAGGCGGTGGCGAGTGCTTGCTGTCCCATCCGCTTCTGGTTCATCCTCGCGTTGAGGGCGTCGGCGACCGCCTGCCAGTCCTCACCCTCGACCTTGCCTCGCGCCGTGTACGGCGGAACCCCCCGTTCGCTTGTCACACGTCAAAGGTAACGTTGTCGTGGGAACGTATTCCAGACGGTCACCGGATAATTTCCATCCGCAGTCCGTATACATAGATACGAAAGCGCTTGGCGATCGGTTCGTGAGCGGTTCAGAGTAGGTGCTGCCCGACGGTGGCCGGAGTACCGGCGGCGGGGCTGACCCTACGGAGGTAGACGAACCATGGCGGTACCGCGACGCATTCCGGTGCGTTTCGAGGACGTGTTCCCGGCGGGGGCGTTCGTCCTCGGCGTGGAGGCGGCGAACGACTACGACAAGGTGAAGGCGAACGCTCCCGACTCGCAGGAGCGGGATCCGAACACCGGCGAGCGGGTCCGGGTGGTGCGCGTGCTGGACGCGGACCCGGCCGCGCGGCAGGCGGAGCTGAAGGTGAAGATCGCCGCCGAGGTGCAGCCGGTCCTGCCGGAGGCGATGCCGGGCACGCCGTTCCGGCCGGTGCAGTTCGAGGGGCTGACGATCACACCGTGGGTGGACACCAACGGGAAGTTCCCCAAGCAGGGGTACGCCCTGCGTGCGGTGAGTCTGCGGCAGGTCGGCCCGCTGCGGCGGACGGGGGCGGCGGCGTGAGCGGCGAGCCGAAGCAGTCGTACGCGACGCTCGGCCTGTCCGTCGGCGCGGACTGGTTGGTGACCTGCCACACCTACCCCGACCGCGCACCCATCCTGGTCGTGGACGCGGGGCGGGTGAGCCTGAGCGTGTCGGCGCTGGGGCGGGAACCGGATGCCCGGCACGCTGACTTCGCGTACAAGCTGCTCGCGGCGGTCAACGACTACCTGATCGCCTACGAGAAGTTCCAGTTCGAATCCCAGGAAGCCGCGGAATCCGCCGAAGCGGCGGCGGTGGCGGTGGCGGCTCCGGTTGACGACATGGCTGGGCCGCGCGCCGCGTAGTTTTCCCGCTGGTCGTCGGCGTCGCGAGGAAACGAATTCCCGTTTCTCGCCTCTCTCTCCTTTTCGTCAATCCCATCGGTCTGTGTTTCGTGCGCTCGAAAACAGGTGGTATTGCCATGTCCAGAATCAACGGTGACCAGCGTTTCCCGCGGGTTCCCTCGCGGGCCGACAAGGTGCGCGTGCCGGTGTGGATGCTGCTGGTGGCGGTGGCCGGCAAGGCGATGTGGCTGGCGCTGCGGGGCTGCTGGCGTCACCGCGTCGCCGTGGCGTTCGTGGTCGGCCTGCTTCTGGTGGTGCATCGGGTCGGGCTCGTCGGCCTGGCCGTGCTCGTCGCGGCCTTGGTCCTGGTGGCGGTCGTGTGGTGGCGGGTGCATCCGCGGTCGTTCGGGCCGGTGGCCTGGTGGGTGTGGGGGCGGGCGCGGCTGACGTTCGTCTACCGGTGGCGCTGGAAGCCGGCGATGGTGCACACCGACCTGGCGATCCGCGTGCCGACGTCGACCGGTGATCAGGTGACGTTCGACGAGTACTTCCCGCGGATTCGGAAGATCCGTTCGTCGCGGTCGGTGGACGTGCTGCGGGTGGAGCTGCTGCCGGGGCAGACCCCGGCGGACTGGGCGGAGCAGGCCGAAGCCTTGCGGCACGTGTTCCGGGCTCGGCGCTGCCAGGTGCGGGCGGAGACGTTTCGGTTCGTCCGGGTCTCCTTCTACCATCGGGATCCGCTGACCCGGCCGGTCGCTCCGCCGGACCTGGACGACACCACCGATCCGGACGACTCCGCCGACGATGCCGGCTCTGACCCTGCCGGAACTGTTCCCTCCGCTCTCGTCCGCCGTGGCGGGCGTGCGTCGCGGCTGCTCGCCGGGCTGTCGGCGGTGCCCGTCGGACGGTGCGAGGACGGCCGGGGCGGGTAAGGGCTCGGTGCTGTGGTCGCTCGTCCGCGGTCTGGGTCCGGCGGTGCGGGCGGGGCTGGTGGAGCTGTGGGTGTGCGACCCGAAGGGCGGGATGGAACTCGCCTTCGAGGAGCCGCTGTTCGCCCGGTTCGCGGCCGACACCGACGCGATCGCGGATCTCCTCGACGACGCGGTGAGCGTCATGCGGGACCGGACCGCCCGGCTCGCGGGAACCACCCGGCTGCACGTCCCGACGGTCGCTGAGCCGCTGATCGTCGTGGTGGTCGATGAGATCGCTTCCCTGACGGCGTATGTGACCGACCGGGACGTGAAGAAGCGGATCGGGGCGGCGTTGCCGCTGCTGCTCTCCCAGAGTCGGGCACCCGGTGTCGTGGTGGTGGCGGCGGTGCAGGACCCGCGGAAGGAGGTCCTGCCGTTCCGGGACCTGTTCCCGGTCCGGGCCGCCTACGTCGACGACGGGGAGATCGCGCGGACCGTCGACCGGTACCGGCCGGTTCGGGGCGGCTGGGTGCCCGACATCCCCGCCGACCTCGTCGACCGGGACGGCGGGGAGTGGCCGGACGGTGAGCCTCTCGATCCGGCCGCGTGAGACCCACCGATCCGCCCGGCAGACACCAGATTCCCGACGGCACGGAGGACCCTCCCGCGTGACCACCCCTGCCACCGGCACCGATTCGGCCGCCCACTGTGAGCCCACCGGCCGTGACGATCGTGACGATCGTCCGGGCTCCCGGGCGGCGCGGATGCGGATGCCGCTCGCTCGTGAGGTCGTCGAAGCCGTCGCCGTGGAGAACGGCGTGTGCGTCCGACCCCTGGCCATGCGCCGGACGAACCTGGACACCGGCGAGACCTCGATCGTTCCCGTGCCGTGCGGGGCGACCCTGGCGAGCAAGTGCCCGCCGTGTGCCGAGAAGGCGCGGCGGCTGCGGATGGCGCAGTGCAAGGCCGGCTGGCATCTCGACGACGAACCGGTTCCCGACCCGGACCCGCCGTCGGACGACGCGAAGATCCTCGCCGGGTTCCGGGCTGATCTCGAAGTCGTCCGGCGGGAGGCCGAAGGGGACAGCGACCCGGCGGGGGTCGCGGAGATCGACGATCTGATCGGCCAGGTGGACGCTGAACTCAACGCGCTCGGTGTGCGGGGGAAGGCTGCCCCGAAGGATCGGGATCGTCCTCGTCGTGCTCGGTCGACCCGCCGGCGGCAGGACGCGCCCGACCTGCCTCGATTTCCCGTGGAGAAGCGCACGGTCGGGCGGGTCTTCGAGGCGGCGGATGGGACGGTGTGGCGGCCGTCGATGTTCCTGACGCTGACCTGCGACACCGAAGGCCGGGTGAACTCCGACGGGGCTCCGGTGGACCCGGCGTCGTACGACTACCGGCGGGCGGCGCGGGACGCGATCCACTTCCCGAAGCTGATCGACCGGTTCTGGCAGAACCTCCGCCGGGCCGTCGGCTGGGATGTCCAGTACTTCGCCGCGCTCGAACCGCAACGGCGGCTCGCGCCGCACCTGCATGCGGCGATCCGGGGCACGATCCCGCGGCTGCTGCTCCGCCAGGTGGCGGCGGCGACCTATCACCAGGTCTGGTGGCCTCCGGTCGACCGGCCGGTCTACGGGGACGGTCACCTTCCCCTCTGGGATGACGAGGCGGCCGGCTACCTCGATCCGGACACGGCCCGTCCGCTGCCCACCTGGGATGAGGCGCTGGACGCGATCGGGGACGAGGACGAACCGTCCCACGTCGTCCGCTTCGGCCCGCAACTGCGCGCGGACGGCGTGACCGCGAACTCGGCGAACAGCGGCCGGATGATCGGCTACCTGTGCAAGTACCTGACGAAGAGTCTCGACGCCTGTCACGCGGCCACGTCCGACGCGCAACGGCGCCATGTCGACCGGCTGGCGGCGGCGCTGCGCTACGAACCGTGCTCGCCCACCTGCGCGAACTGGCTCCGCTTCGGTGTTCAGCCGAAGAATCCGAAGCCGGGTCTCGCTCCTGGGCGGTGCCGGGGCAAGGCGGCCCCGGTGGGTGCTGGAACACCCGACCGGGGCCTGAGACCTCACCCCTGGCTACAACAGGAGCGAAGCCCTGATGAACATCTTCTCTTCCGGCAACTTCGGCGCGTGGCGCACCCCCGGCGGAGACTCGCCGCTCGTCGCGACCCGCACGACCGGCACCGGTGACCACGAGCTGACGATCCGGCCCGGCGCGGACGTCGGCGACCTGGTGGCGATCCTCGCGACCCTGCCCGCGGACGCCTTCTTCACCGAGCACTACGGCGACGTGAACGCGGTTCTCGTGTTCCGTCAGGTGCCCGGACTTCCGGCAATGGTCCCCGCGCACGGAAAGCCTGAGACGGACCCGGCGGCGGCGAACATCACCCGTCCGTAACGGCACTCCTGCCTGCCCTACCCCCCATTTTTTCTTCCGTTCTCTGGTGGCGTTTCAAGCTGTCGGGGTGTCGGACGTGTCCAGGGTCGACCGAAGGTCGATCGCGTAGCGACGCCGTAGGCGCCCTGGACGCGGCCGGCGCCCCGACAGACCATTCCCACGCCAGAGAACGGAACCCCAACCGGCACCGGGCGACGCCACCTGCGGCCCGGTTGAACCTGTCCCGTTCTTCCGGCAAGGAGAACCCACCCATGCCCAGCAACACCCCCGGCCCGTCGAACGGCCGGCGCAAGGAGCGCAGGAAGCGCGCCAACGGCCAGGGCTCCATCTACCAACGCGGCGATGGCCTGTGGGTCGGCGCGGCCTACGTCCTGATGCCCGACGGGACGACCAAGCGGCGTCCGGTCTACGGCAAGTCGGAAGAGATCGTCCGCGGCAAGTTGACGGAGCTTCAGTCCAACTCTGATCAGGGCATTCCGGCGGACGCCACCGGATGGACCGTCGAACGGTTCCTGACGGTCTGGCTCGAGAAGACGGTGAAGCCGAACCGCCAGCCGAACACCTATGTCACCTATGAGAAGGCGGTCCGGCTCTACCTCATCCCGGGCCTCGGGAAAAAGCGGCTGAACAGACTGAATGGCGCGGACGTCCGGCAGTTCATCCGGCGGACGGAAACCACCTGCCGGTGCTGCGAGATGAGCCGGGACAAGGCGCGGCCGGAAGGCGAACGGCGCTGCTGCGCGGTCGGCCGGTGCTGCAACCGGCGTCCGTCGAAGCGTCAGGTCCAGGTCGTTCACGCCGTGCTCCGCAACGCTCTCCAGGCGGCCGTGCGCGAGGAACTGATCCGGCGGAACGTCGCGAAGCTCGTGCAGGTCTCCACGCCGCGCTACAACGTCGACCGGGGCCTGACCGTGGAGCAGGCGCACCGGCTCCTCGACGAGGCGGCCGGCGATCGGTTGTACGCGCTGCTCGTCCTGGCCCTCTTCCTCGGTATGCGCCGCGGGGAGCTGCTCGGGCTCCAGTGGTCGGACATCGACGCCGACCGGGAGACGCTGACGATCCGTCACACGCTCCAGCGGGTCGGCGGGGAACTGCGGCTGCTCCCGCCGAAGACGGAGGACTCGGAGCGCACGCTGCCGCTGCTGGGCCTGGTGGCTGACGCGCTCACCGAGCATCGCAAGCTCCAGCAGGCGGAACGGGAAGCGGCCGGCGACCGGTGGGTGACGACCGACCACGTCTTCACCACGAAGATCGGAACGGCGATCGAACCGGACAACCTGCGCCGCTTCTGGATGCCGCTGCGGCAGGCGGCCGGGCTCGACGCCGTGGTGTTCCACGGACTGCGGCACACGTGCGTGACGCTTCTGCTGGATCTTGGCGTGCCGCCGCACATCGTCCGTGACATCGCGGGCCACTCGGCGATCGAAGTCACGATGACGATCTACGCGCACGCCTCGATGGGGGAGAAGCGGCGGGCCCTGGGCCGGCTCGACGGCCACCTGACCGGGCCCCGACCCTGACTCGTTGCTACACCGGTTGCTGCACGTGGGGGGTGCCGGGGGGCTCGGCCTCCCGGCAGACCTGACGAGGGGATCGAAAAGGCGCAGCATGCGAGCCTGATCCCCGAGTGCGCCCGGCAGGGATCGAACCTGCGACCTGGTGCTTAGAAGGCACTCGCTCTATCCACTGAGCTACGGGCGCGCTTGCAGGGGATGGGCCCACCGGGGAGCTACAACAGGGTAGCAAGGTTCGACCAGGCATCGAACACGCGGGGACGCGCCGTCTCCTGGGAAGGTCGAGCTCCGGGGAAGGTCGAGGTACGACGCTGAGGCGTCCGCGGCAGGTGGGCAGACGGGAGGCGTCGCGGACCGGCGTGGGGTCCGGACGTCAGCGTGCCGGTGCGCGCACGTCCGGGGATGCGGGGCCTGTGGGTGAACCCTCGTTATCCACAGACGACCAACCGAGGGTTTCCGAAGCCGCCGTGACGGCTCACTGTGGGAGAGGCCGTTCGCGGCCAGCCCGGCGGATCCGTCCCTGACCCGAGGAGCACGCCATGCTCGAGACGACCATCACGCTTGTCGGCAACCTGGTCGACGATCCGGATCATCGGATGACGGCCAACGGTGCGTCGATATGCACCTTCCGCCTCGCGTCGACGCCCCGCCGGTTCGATCGTTCCGAGAGCCGCTGGGTCGACGGAACCACGCTGTTCCTGCGGGTCTCCTGCTGGCGCCAGCTCGCGGACAACGTCGCTGCCAGCCTCGTCCGGGGTGATCGTGCGCTCGTCTACGGCCGGCTGCGGCAGCGGTCGTTCGAGACGGGCGAAGGGGAACGGCGGGTTACCTACGAGATCGACGCGGATGCGGTCGGAACCGAGCTCACCTGGCATGCGGCTCGCTCGGAGCGACTTGCCCGTCGCCCGGGCTCCGCCCCCGCGGGGGCGGCGGCCGCGACGGGTGTTCCCAGTGATCCGTCCGTTCTGGTGGGATCCGCTCTGGTGGGATCCGAGCACGGCGCTCTGGCCGGCTTCCCGGTCGCTGGTGCGGATGCGGATGCGGCCGGAGCGGCATCTGCCGCGACGGCCATGGCGTCGATGGTCGCGGGACCGCCGGAGGGTGCCGGGCGGCTCCAGGGCGCGGGTGTGGCGCCCGGCGAACCGCGCCCGTCCGCGGTGACGGTCGACGATTCTCCCTGGCAGTCGTTTCCCTCCTCCTCCCATGACCTCTCCTGATCGTCCAGCCGCCGATGGCGGGGACCTGGAGGGCGAGTCGGACCGACCTGCGTCCGGCGCGGCCAAGGGCGCTGGGTACCGTGCCGTGGATGAGCAGCCGGCACGAGATGGGGCAGACGGGGCCTGTCTTCGCCGAACCCGGGACAGAGCCGCAGGCGCCCTTCGACGTCATCGATGCGCAGGTTGTCGTGAGTCCCGGCTTGGAGAGCGGCCTTGCGCACGCGACACCCGGATCGGTGGTCGTCGCCGCGCCCAGGGGTGATGCCGAGCCCCGGAACGACACGCCGCGGTCCCGGCCGGACGGCGAACAACCGCCGGCCGGGCCGCCGGCTTCCGACGACGCTCACGGTCGGCGGGCTCCCGTCCAGCGGCTGCGCGTTCGTCTCGCGAGCATCTCGGGGCCCGCCCGGTACGTGATGGTGCTCGCCGTCCTGAGCGCGGCGGTCGCCGTCGTCCTCCGGCACACCGTGTTCCCGTTCCTGTCGGTCAACAACGACGAGGGCATCTACCTCCTGCATGCCAGGACCCTCGCCGAGGGCCGCCTGTTCCCGCCCGCCCCGGACCCGGCGCGGTCCTACCTGCCATGGCTGGGAACCGTTGTCGGCGATCACTACGTGTTGAAGTACACGCCCTTCGTACCCGCGATCTTCGCGATCGGCATCGTGCTGACGGGAAGCATCGATCCGGCGCTTGCGATGATCGTCATGGCGGCGGTCGTCGTCACCTACCTACTGGGCGCCGAGCTGTCCGGCAGCCGGCGGACCGCGGCGTTGGCGGCGACCCTGCTCGCCTTCTCCCCGCTGGTGATCCTCCAGAGCGCGATGGTGCTGAGCTACCTGCCGACCCTGGTGCTGCTGCAGGTGACCGTCCTGGGAGTGCTGCGGGGACGGCGCCGCCAACGGGCGGCACCGGTGGTCGTCGCGGGCCTCGCCCTCGGCGTGGCGGCGGCGGTGCGGCCGTACGACGTCGTCCTGCTCCTGGCTCCGCTCGCGATCTGGCTGGTCCTGACCTCCACGGGCGGGCGCTGGTGGCTGTGCCGGTGGCTGCTTTGCGGGCTCGCCGCGCCCATGGTGCTCGTCCTGCTCAGCAACGCCGCCGCCACCGGTGACCCGTTGCGGCTGCCGTTCGCGCTCCTCGAACCCGACGACACGATCGGCTTCGGGTTGCGCAAGCTGTATCCCGGCGACGGCAGGCACGACTTCGGCCTGGTCGAAGGGCTGCAGTCGGTTGGCGACCACCTGTGGTTGTTCGGCGGCTGGGCCTGCGGGGGAGTAGTGCTGGCCGGCTGCGCGATCGTCGTGGCGGCTCGGCGGCAGCTGTCCGCACCCGCCGCGGTCCTGGGTGCGGGTGGGCTGCTCTTCCTGGGCGGATACGTCGGCTTCTGGGGCGCGTGGAACGCGGCCGAGTTGTGGGGCGGCATCCGCTACGTCGGCCCCTTCTACCTGGTCCCGGTGCTCATCCCGCTCGTCCACCTCGGCGCGGAGGGCCTGGTCAGGGCCGGCGAAGCCGTCTTCGCCCGCGGACACCGCTTCGGGCTCACCGCCGTCGCGGGGACCGGCGCCGGCATCCTGGCGCTCACGGCCGTCGTCCTGGTCGGGGCGGTGCGCGCCAACCTCACGCTTACCGGGCACGACCGTGACCTCAGCGCGATGCTGGATCGGCTGCCGGGCGACCCGCTCGTGTTCGTCGCGGTGAACCCGCCGTTTCTCGGGCATCCCACTCCGGTGACCGCGAACGGGCCGAAGCTCGACGGTCCCGTCCTGTTCGCCGTGTCGCGGGGGGTCGACGATCTCATCGTGGCCGCTGACCACGCGGACCGCCCGGCCTACCTGCTCCGCTTGGCATCGGCATACGGCCGCTCACCCGCCTCGCCCTCCACCGCGCGGGTCGAACGGCTGGCGGTCAGGAGCGGCAGGCGGGTGGCGGTGACCCTGCGAGTGGATGCCGCGCCCGCGGGCGCCCGTTCCGCCCGCGTCGTGCTCACCGAGGGTGCCCGCCGCCTGTCGATTCCGGTCCATCCGCGGATCCCCACCTCGATGATCCTCACCGTCGACGCGGACGGCCTCGATATCACCGACGTCACCAATATCACCAGTATCACCAACATCGCCGGCGGCACGGACAGCCCCGGCGGCACCACGATGGACCGCAACGACTCCGGCCGGTCCCCGGTGCATTCCGGATCCCTCGGCCGTCCGTCGGCGAGCACCGTGCGGGACGGCCGGGGCACCTCCATCACCGTGGCCTACTACGCGACGAGCCCTTCCGGACGGGATCATTTCCTTGATCAGCAGGTGCTGCCCGTGCGGCTGGCCGCACGGGACGGTTCCCGGTCGGACGGTTCCCGGTCGGACGGTTCCCGGTCGGACGGTTCCCGGCCGGCTGCCGGCCCGCCGGTCACCGTGCTCGGATCCCTGGGGGAGGTCGATGAGGTCGGCGAGGGACGTCGGCCGCCGCTGCGCATCATCATCGATGATCGTCGAGGCTGATCTGCCCGCCCGGGTAACCTGCCTGCCCCGGCGCCCCGATGCCCCGGTGAGCGGTCGGCCTGATGATCGGCCGGCCCGGTGATCGGTCGATGCGGCGGATGGGAGGAAGCACGTACGTTCCGTCGAGGACGTCGGCCCCCGGCTCGTAGATCCGTAGGACGGGCCGGAAATCGCCGGCCGCCGCGGGCAGCCAGTTGTCAAGCGGCCTGCCGTCCTCCGGGGGATCGCTCTGGAGCAGGATGCGCACCGAGCCGTCCGGACCGCGGCGCAGATCGCGGTCGCCGCTCCGCAGGGAATACCGGTGCAGGGGATTCTCGACGAGGTAGTACTCGGGCGCGTCGTACATCGTCAGCGACCAGAACGCGGCCTGCGGCGGCGGCACCAGCTCCAGCAGGTACCGGTGGGCCCCGCTCAGCTGACGGCCGTCCGTGTCGATGGCACGGCTCGCCTGGATCTCCTCGTAGCCGTGCGTCGCGCCCCGCGGCAGCCGGGCGGCCATCGCCCGGGCGAGACGGGCCTGTGCCCGATCGCTTATCCGCCAGGCCGGATCGTCGATCGTGCCCGGTCCGAGTCGGTCCAGGTTGAAGTCGAGGGCATGCGGGGTGCTCACCCAGCCGTTCGTCAGCGCCCGGCCGGCGTGCGCCACCCGTTCGAGCTCGTCGCGGCCGGCGCGCAGCCCGGTGCGCAGGGACCAGGCGAGGCCCGGGTTGGGGTCGATGTACGGCGAAGGATCGTTGAGGATCCCGAGCGAGGTGAAGTGGCGGGCGTACTCGGCCTCGGCCCGCGACGGAGGATAGGCGCGCAGCCAGATGCGCAGCTCCTCCCAGAACCGGAGGTCGTCACAGACCCTCTTCGAGTGCTCCGGCGGTCCCTCCGCCCGGCGGGCCTCGGGATCCAGCGGGCTCAGGTCCAGTTCCTCCTGCAGCCGGGACACCGCCGCGATGTCCGCCGGGCCGTCGAAGCCAAACCGGTTGATCAGCGTCAGCAGCCGGGTCGGCGCCTCGATGCGGGCCAGCGACGCGGGCGCGCTGCCCGTCCAGCCCGGCGGGACGAGCAGATAGCGCCCACCCCGTCCGCCGGTGGTTCGCCGTCCCACGTAGGCGAAGTTGTTCCGCCAGGCGTCCATGAAGATCATCACGCTGTAACGATCCGGCGTGTCGGGGATCCGCAGGACCAGTGGACCCGGCGTGAGGTCGACCTCGGCCACCGAGCACAGGGCGTCGTTGTCGACGCTGACGAAGCAGGACAGTGGCGCGGGCGGTTCCGTCTCGTGAGCGAAGGCGTTGTACCCGGCGGGCCGGATCGGCCCGATTCCCTCAGCTGCCGTCCGTACGCTCAGCCGGACATTGCTGACCAGGGGATATCCGAAGATGAACGCCTCGGCCGCCAGCCCGAGCCGATGGTCACTCGCGAGCATGCCGTCCTCCCCGCGCTCGTCATCTCCGTTTCAGTGGTCGTCCCCATGCAGCGGTCGCCCCCACAGTCCGTGCCCTTCTTTGTGGTGTGGTACCCACCGGATGCCGTCCGGGGACCGGGCGGACCCGATGATCCGCCCGGTCCCCGGCGTCGGCCGACGGGCCACCGATCACCGCTGTGAGGAACGCGGGCGCGATGCCCTAGGGTTGATGGCATGGCGCAGTACGTCTTCCAGATGCGCAAAGCGCGCAAGGCCCATGGCGACAAGGTCATCCTCGATGACGTGACCCTGTCGTTCCTCCCCGGAGCCAAGATCGGGGTAGTCGGCCCGAACGGCGCGGGGAAGTCGTCCCTGCTCAAGATCATGGCCGGCCTCGATCAGCCGAGTAACGGCGAGGCGACCCTGAGCCCCGGCTACACGGTCGGCATGCTCGCCCAGGAACCCTCGCTGGACGAGACCAAGGACGTCCGCGGCAACGTCGAGGACGGCGTGCGCGAGATCCGCCGGGTGCTCGCCCGCTACGAGGAGATCAACGAGAAGATGTCCGCGCCCGACGCGGACTTCGACTCCCTCCTCGCCGAGCAGGCCGAGCTCATCGACAAGATCGAGGCCGCGAACGCCTGGGAGCTCGACAGCCAGCTCGACCAGGCCATGGACGCGCTGCGGCTGCCGCCCGGCGATGCCGACGTCACCCTGCTCTCCGGCGGTGAGCGCCGCCGGGTCGCGCTGTGCAAGCTCCTGCTCGAGGCTCCCGACCTACTCCTGCTCGACGAGCCGACCAACCACCTCGACGCCGAGAGCGTCGCCTGGCTGGAGCAGCACCTCGCCCGCTATGCGGGCGCCGTGCTGGCCGTCACCCACGACCGGTACTTCCTGGACAACGTCGCCGGCTGGATCCTCGAGCTCGACCGGGGCCGTGCCCTGCCCTACGAGGGCAACTACACCACCTACCTGGAGAACAAGGAGGCCCGGCTGAAGGTCGAAGGCCAGAAGGACGCCAAGCGGCGCCGGGTGCTCGCCCAGGAACTCGAGTGGGTCCGGTCCAACCCGAAGGCCCGCCAGACCAAGAGCAAATCGCGCCTCGCCCGCTACGAGGAGCTGGCCGCCGAGGCGGACCGGGCGCGCCCGCGCGACTTCGAGGACATCCAGATCCCGCCCGGCCCCCGGCTCGGCAACCAGGTCATCGAGGCCAAGGGGCTCACCAAGGGCTTCGATGACCGGCTCCTCATCGACAACCTGTCGTTCACCCTGCCGCGCGGCGGCATCATCGGCGTGATCGGCCCCAACGGCATCGGTAAGACGACCTTGTTCAAGATGTTGACCGGGCAGGAGGCGCCGGACGCCGGGGAGCTCGTCATCGGCGACACCGTCGACATCGCCTATGTCGACCAGACCCGCTCGGGCCTGGACCCGAAGAAGAACGTCTGGCAGGTCGTCTCCGACGGCCTCGACCACATCGTCGTCGGCAAGGTCGACTTCCCGAGCCGGGCGTACGTGTCGTCGTTCGGGTTCAAGGGGCCCGACCAGCAGAAGCCCGTCGGTGTGCTGTCCGGCGGGGAGCGTAACCGGCTGAACCTCGCGCTCACCCTCAAGCGTGGCGGCAACGTCCTGCTTCTCGACGAGCCCACCAACGACCTCGACGTGGAGACGCTGCGCTCCCTGGAGGACGCGCTGCTGGAGTTCGCCGGCTGCGCCGTGGTCATCTCCCACGACCGCTGGTTCCTCGACCGGGTCGCCACCCACATCCTGGCCTGGGAGGGAACCGACGAGGCCCCGGCGCGCTGGTTCTGGTTCGAGGGGAACTTCGCCGACTACGAGACCAACAAGATCGATCGTCTCGGGCAGGAGGCGGCCCGCCCGCACCGCGTCACCTACCGCAAGCTCACCCGGGACTGAGAGCGCACCCGGGCCGGCCGCCCGGCCGGTGCCCGCGGGCACCGACCGACCGGCTGCCCGGCTGTGCCCGCGGGCACCGAGCGGTCAGTCGGGGCGGTTCTGCAGCGAGTTCGCCGCCATCGACAGGTAGCCCCAGAGCTGCCTGTCGAGATCGGGCGGCAGGTCCAGGGAGTCGACCGCGGCCCGCATGATCTTCAGCCAGGCGTCCCGCTGCGCCGGGCCGATCGCGAACGGGCCGTGCCGCCTCCGCAGCCGAGGATGCCCGCGCTGCTCCTGGTAGTCGGTCGGGCCACCCCAGTACTGGATGAGGAACATGCGCAGGCGCTCCTCGGCGCCGGTCAGATCCTCTTCCGGGTAGAGCGGGCGCAGTACCGGATCATTTGCCACACCCTGGTAGAACCGCGCGACCAGCTTCCGGAACGTCGGTTCGCCGCCGGCGGCGTCGTAGAAGGAGCTGACCGGGAGAGTGCGCGGAGGAGACTGGCTCACTCGTCCATTCTGCGGCACGCGGTGCGGCCCGATCTGGGCGACGGGTGTTCTCAGCCGTCGCGGGGCGCGATCCACGCCGTCGTGTCGGGGGGCAGCGTCAGGGTCGCGCCGTCGTACCCCACCGGTCCGCTGGCGAGCACCAGCCGTCCGGGCAGCGGAACCGCCACCTCCCCCTCGGTCGTCATCACGCAGGTCATATTGGCCGGCCCCACCGAGGTGGACGGGGCTGGGGGCACCGACGAGCCTGCTGGCGCGGGGCGGTCGAAGGCCAGGCATCCGGCCGGGGCGTCGTCCCGCCAGCGCAGGTCGTCGCCACGCAGGTGGGGGAGGGCACGGCGCAGGGCGAGCGCGCTGCGCACGAGCAGCCAGGTCGACATCGGGTCGGCCGCCTGCGCGAGGACCGCGAGGTCCGCCCAGTCGGCGGGTTGCGGCAACCACGGGTCGGCGCCGGCCGAGGTGAATCCGTAAGGGGGCGTGTCCCCCGACCACGGCAGGGGGATCCGGGCGCCGTCCCGGCCCGGCGACGTGCCCCCGGACCGCGTCCAGATCGGGTCGCGACGGGCGGCCGGCGGCACCTCGGCCTGCGGCAGCGCCAGCTCGTCGCCCTGGTACAGCACCGCGGTGCCGGGCAGTGCGAGCAGCGTGAGCAGGGCGGCGCGCGCGCGGCGGGTCCCCGTGGGACCGCCGCCGTAACGGGTCGCCGGACGCACCACGTCGTGGTTGGCGAGCACCCAGGTGCCCGGCGCGCCGACCGCCGTCAGCGCGGCGCGTTCGGCATCGATGGCGGCCCGCCAGGCCGCCGCCGACCAGGGGATGCTCAGCAGGGAGAACGAGAACGTCAGGTGCAGCTCGTCCGGTCGCACGTAGCGGGCGAGCCGGGCCGGGTCGCGCACCCAGGTCTCCCCGATCAGGACCCTGGGACGCCCGTCGCGGGCGGTGTACTCGTCGATGATCGCGCGCCACTCGCGGTAGATCTCGTGCACCCCGTCCTGGTCCCAGACCCGGGGCTCGTGCTCCTCGCGGAACCCGCTGTCCGGAGCCAACCGGGCGCCGGGCGGGTTGTCCCGTAGCTCGGTGTCCTTCACCAGCCCGTGGGTCACGTCGATCCGGAACCCGTCGACCCCCCGATCGAGCCAGAACCGCAGCGTCGCGGCATGGTCCGCGCGGACGGCGGGATGATCCCAGTTCCAGTCGGGCTGCTCGGCGTCGAACAGGTGCAGGTACCACTGGCCGTCCGCCACCCGCGTCCAGGCCGATCCACTGAACACCGATTCCCAGTTGTTCGGAGGCTGCTCGCCGCTGGGGCCTCGGCCGTCGCGGAAGATGTAGAGCTCCCGCTCGGGACTGCCCGGCGCGGACGCGAGCGCCGCCTGGAACGCCGGGTGCGCCGAGCTCGAGTGGTTCGGCACGAGATCGATCAGCACGGCGAGTCCGGCCTCGGCGGCGTCGGCGAGCACGGCGTCGAGGTCCGCGAGGTCACCGAAGAGCGGATCCACGCCGCGATGGTCGGCGACGTCGTACCCGTGGTCGGCCATGGGGGATGAGTAGAAGGGTGTGATCCAGATCGCGTCGACGCCGAGTTCGGCCAGCACGGGCAGGTGCCGCCGCAGCCCCTCCAGATCGCCGACCCCGTCGCCATCGGAATCGGCGAAACTGCGAAGGTACACCTCGTACAGCACGGCCCGGCGCCACCACGTCCCATCCCGGCCGGGCGACCGTACCCGGCCGTCGGCGCCATTCGGGCGATCCAGCTCCCCGGCGTCGCCGGCTCCTGTGCTGTTGTCCTTGTTATCCCCAGCGCCCTCGGCGTTCTCGTTCCCCTCGGCGTTCTCGCTGCCCGCGTGGTCCTTGCCCGCGTCGCTCCGGTTGCCGTGCTGGCCACTAGATCGAGGACAGGAATAAGATATTTTATCTCCCTTAGTAGATGAGGGTGTCTTTGTGGGACGGCCCTCAACAGAATAATGTGTCCTCATCTGGCTCCTTCTGGCGTTCCTGGTCTTTTTGGTGCAGGTGCCCCCCGTTGTGCGCCTACCCAGGGACCGCTCCGCCGCGTCGGGACGGCGCGGCGGAGCGCGTGTTCCTCGGTCGGGTGATGCCTATCCAGCATCAAACCCGGTCGGTGGGGGCGAAGGGAGGGCGATGGGGTACTGGTTGCGGCTCGGGTCGACGTTCCCCCGATGCGTGATATCCGATATCCGAACTAGACT
>NZ_CDXDOR010000020.1:20686-51168 GCF_978021225.1 Frankia sp. CeTa3Moorea
GCCGCAGGTGGACCAGGTGACTGGCTGTTACGGAGCAGTACCGAGAATCGGATTTGGTCGGGGATGTGATGGTGTGCCCGTGACGTCGGAACCATCCACTGGGATTTCGCCCTATGCGTCCGGTATATCAGGGTTCGTCGGTGAATCACGGAGGTCCGATCAGGTGCGGCGGTCGGCGTCCGCAGGTCTGCGGGCCGCGCGGGAGGCTGTCCGCGCGCTGTGCCACGGTGCTCGGGGGGACCATGACGACGGATTGGGTGGCTCCGACCCGTCCTTCCTGGCCGATGCCGGTCTCGTCCTCGGCACCTCCCTCGACCCCGATCGGGTCGTCGACCTGATCGCCGGACTCGCCGTGCCCCGCCTCGGCACGGGCGCCCTGGTGTGGCTGCGCGAGGGCGACCAGGTCAGGCTCGGCGCCTCGGTCTTCCACGACCCGAAAGCCGGCAAGATCATGCGGGCGATTGTCGCCACGCGGCCGCCTCAGCTCGCGGACGACTTCCCGCCGGGCGTCGTCATGCGTAACGGCCAGACGTACTGTCTGCCGGACTTCGACGAGCTGCGCCCGGTGCCGCTGTTCCCGTACGAGCTCGCCTACCAGCAGTTCCGCCGGATCCAGAGCGGTCCCACCGTCACCGTCCCGTTGCCGGCGCACGGCCGGATCCTCGGCGCGATCACTGTTGGGCGCGGCACCGGCTTCTATTCCGGAGCGGAGGTGAACCTGCTGGAGGACCTCGCCCGGCGGGGGGCCGTCGCGCTGGAGAACGCACAACGCTTCCGCGAGGCACAGGAGTCCGCGCTGACCCTGCAACGGTCGCTCCTGCCGGCGCATCCCCCCGCACTCGACGGGGTCGAGATCGCGATGGAGTACCGGCCGGGAACGGCAGGCACGGAGGTTGGAGGCGATCTCTACGACGTCATACCGCTTGCCGGGGGGCGAGTCGGGGTGGCCATCGGTGACGTGATGGGGCGCGGCCTGCATGCCGCGGCGGTGATGGGCCAGCTGCGGGCGGCGCTGCGCGCCTACGCTCTGGAGGATTGGAGCCCCGTCGAGGTGCTGACCCGGCTTGACCGGGTCGTCGGCCTGCTGCCCGGTCTCCAGCTCGCGACCTGTATGTACGCCGTCTACGACCGGGACACCGGCCGGGCGACGATCGCGAACGCCGGCCATCCCGCGCCGTTGGTGATCCTTCCCGACGAGGACCCCGACTATCTGGTGCTCGACCCCGGGCTCCCGCTGGGAGTCGGCGAGGGGGCGGTGTTCAGCGAGACGACCGTCGCGCTTCCACCCGGATCGGCGTTGGTGATGTTCACCGACGGCCTGGTGGAGTCGCGACGCCGCCCGCTCGTGGACGGCCTGGACAATCTTCGACGCGGTCTTACCGCACAGCGTGCCCGGGCGGCCGCGGCAGGCCTCGAGGCGGTCGAAGTCGCGGCGGGTGCCGACGTGGCGGCTGGAAGCGAGGGCGAGGGCGTTGGCCTGAGCGCGGAACGGACCGGGAAGGCGGAACGGACCGGGAAGGCGTGGACGGATCGGCGGGCCCCCGGCCCGTCGCTCGGCCCACCCCCCGGGGTGCCGGAACGCCGCTCCTGGGTGGACCGGCGGCGCCGGGCGCGCAGGGTGAACTTCGCGGCACGTAGCTGGTTCGGTCCGGACACCGTCAACGGCACCGGCGAGGGCCCCGTCGAGGAGACCGCCCGCACGCTGCTCGAACGGTGCCTGATCGCCGCCGGTCTCCCGGCCCGGACCGACGACGATACTGCCATGGTGGTGCTCACCACGCAGGCCGTGAACCCGCCATTGCTCGAACTCGCGTTGCCCGCGGTGGCCGCGTCGGCCGGCGAGGCCCGGACAGCGATGCGCTCGGTCCTCGCCGAATGCGGGATCACCTCCGTCGAGGACGCGACGCTGCTGGTCAGCGAAGTGGTGACGAACGCGGTGCTGCACGCCCGCAGTGATCTGGTGCTGCGGGCATCGATGGAACCCGGTCGGCTGCGGATCAGTGTCGAGGACCGGGAAGGAGCGCATCTGCCCCGGCCCGGCGCGGCCGCGGAGAACAAACCCGAGCCCGAGTCGGGGTGGGGCCTGCTGCTGGTCGAGGCGCTGGCGCTGGCCTGGGGCGTGGAGATGACCCCCGGGGGCAAGCGTGTCTGGTTCGATATCGAGATACCCGACCGGGAGCCAGGTGCCGCCGGCCCGACGAGACCGATCGTCAGGCCCGATCCGGCTCCCTCGGCGGGCCTGTCCCGGAAGCCTCCCCTCGACCCGCCGGTCCAGGGCCGCTCCTGGGGATAGCATCCGCTGCCGGGCCACCTGACGAGCCGGGCCACCTGACGAGCCGGGCCGAGGCCGCGTGATCAGGCGGTGGCGACGGCGCCGGTGGCCCATTCGTCCTCGGCCTTGCGCACGATGTTGCGCAGCATTCCACCGAAGACGGCTGCGTGGAACGGGCTGACCGACCACCAGTAGAGCTGCCCGGGAAGTCCGCGGGGCAGGAAACTCGCGCGCTGCCAGTAGGTCGTGGTGCCCTCGGCGTCGACCATCGAGCGTAGTTCCAGCCAGGCCTCGCCGGGCAGCTTCATCTCGGCACGCAGCCGGAGCAGGTGGCCCGGTTCGATCTCCTCGACCCGCCAGAAGTCCAGAGCCTCCCCGGCGTGCACCCGCTGCGGATCACGCCGACCCCGGCGCAGACCGACGCCACCGAGGGCGGTGTCCAGCCAGCCGCGGGCGGACCAGGCCAGGGGCCACGAGTACCAGCCGTTGTCGCCCCCGATGCCCTCGATGACGTGCCACAGACAGGCCGGCGGCGCCGCCACGGCCATGCTGCGCTCGTCGACGTAGAGGGATCCCCCGGCCCACTGCGGGTCGGTCGGCAGGGGCTCGTTCGGGGGGCGCGTGGCACCGGCGCCGTCCCCGTCGTCCGATGCGCCTCCCGATCCCGGCCACACCGCCGTCGACCAGCGGGTCTTCACCGAACGTGCCCGCACCCGGGCCAGCGCGAGGGCCACCGCGGCGTCGAAGGGCAGCAGTCCCTCGGCGGGATCGGGGATCCAGCGGGCGACCTGGTGGCCGTGGGCCACCACCTCGTTGCGCAAGGAACGGATGAGCGGCCTCGCGATGCCGCCCGGCACCGGGGTGACGAGCCCGACCCACAGCGAGGACAGCTCGGGGGACAGGATCGGAACCGGGACGATGATCCGGCGCCGCAGCCCCTCGACGGCGGCGAAGCGCTGCATCATCTCCGCATAGGTCAGGATGTCCGGGCCGCCCACGTCGAAGGTGCCCTCGACGTCGTCGGGGACGTCCAGAGCGCCGATCAGATAGTGCAGCACGTCCCGGACGGCGATCGGCTGGATCCTGGTCCGCACCCAGCGCGGCGTCAGCATCACCGGCAGGCGCTCCGTCAGGTAGCGCAGCATCTCGAACGAGGCGCTGCCGCTGCCGATGACGACCGCCGCACGCAGCACGATCGTCGGCACCCCCGAGCCGAGCAGGATCCTCCCGACCTCCTGGCGGGAGCTCAGATGGGCGGACGTGCCACCCGTCGTCGCCGGGCTCAGCCCGCCGAGGTAGACGATCCTGCGGACACCGGCCGCCCGGGCCGCGACGGCGAAGGCGTTCGCCGCCCGCCGGTCGACCGCGGAGAAGTCACCACCACCGTCGATCGAGTGGATGAGGTAGTAGGCGACCTCGATCCCGTCGAGCGCGGACCGCAACGACTCCGGATCCCGGGCGTCGGCGCGGACGACCTCCGCCCGGGCGGCCCATGGGATGTCCCGCAGCCGGAGGGGATCCCGGGTCATGGCCCGGATATGGTGGCCACGGTCGAGCAGGCGGGGAGCCAGCCGGCCGCCGATGTAGCCGGTCGCCCCGGTGACGAGGATGCGCATGCAGGTTAGCTGCCCTGGCAGGTCCCGCCGTACCCTGGCACCCGGCCGATCTGCCGTCGCCGTGCCTGGGAACGCCTTGAACAGGCGGGGCGCCCGGGCAGGCGGGGACGCCCGGGCAGAGGACGCTCCGGGCGGGTGCCGTCAGGCCGAGGCGGCCTCGGTCACGTCGGTACTCAGGTAGGCCGACCAGCGTGGATCCATCCGACGGGAGCCCAGAATGCGCCAAGCGGCTCCGCTCGGCGCCCGTGGCGCCGTGCGGAGCCGCCAGCCGAGATCAGCGACGGCCCGGTCGGCTTTCAGATGGTTGCAGCGGCCACAGGCCGCCACGACGTTCTCCCACGCGTGCGGGCCCCCACGGGAGCGTGGAATGACATGATCCAGTGATGTTGCCGGAGCATTGCAGTACACGCAGCGATGATGGTCGCGGGCCAGCACACCCTTGCGGGTCAGCGGGACCTGCGAGCGGTACGGCACCCGGACGAAACGCGCTAACCGGACCACGATCGGGACATCGACGGAAGCCGTCGCGGACCGAAGAACCTGCCCGGCCGATTCGACCATGACGGCCTTGTCGGTCAGGACCAACACCAGCGCGCGCCTTTGCGACACCACGCACAGAGGCTCGTACGTGGCATTGAGAACCAGCGCCTCTGCCACGCGCCGACCTCCTGCCCACCGAGGGCCCTTTGCGGGCCGTTCTGCCCAGCGTCTCCGGTGACAATGGACAGTCAACCTTCTTCTGCGGCAGAACGCGAGCCTGTTTGCATGGTCATCGCCTTTCGTGCCGTGGCGCTGCACATATCTCGTGGCCTTTGTCACATACAGGCGACCATTTTGTGACCGCATCAATACGGAAAGTGCTTTTTCGGGTGTGATGGGAGACCTGGCCGGGTTGGGTCGGAGAGCGGTTGGGTCGGAGCGTGGCTGTCCGCCGACCGGATCGGGGCCCCCACCGCCGGGCCACCGGCATGGGCGAGACTGACCTGCGGCCGCCGCCCGGGCCGCCGCGAGCGCGGGAGGGCCGGTGACCTCGGCCGGCTCGGGGAACTTCGAATGATCGCAATCGACCGGAAGGATGATCGACGCCGTGACGCCCGCCCCGTCCCTGCTGGCTCAGCCTCTCATCCCGTCGCTGGGAATGCTGCTGTCCGCCTCGCCGTCACCCACCGAAGTGCCGGGCCCGACGTCCGGGCTGACGACGCCCACCCCACTGCCCTCGCCGAGCCCGTCGGTGACCTCTGACCCGCTGGTGTCCCTGGAGGGCGTCGCGACCGCGCTGCGGGACGCCTGCGGGACCGATCCGGGGCTGCTGTGCCGCACCGTCTACGACATTACCCACAGTAATTATCTTGCCTCCGGGGCTGAGGTGTTCCTCGGTACCCCGATCCGCATCGCGCTCATTTTGATGATCGCGTTTGTGGTGCGGGCGCTGCTGCACCGGTTCATCCGGCGCACCACCGACATCGGACATGCCACCGAACGGACCGGTTCCGGCAGTTGGGGCGGGTTGTTCCGGGGTTCCCGGGCCGGTTCTCTGCTGGGCGCGTTCGGCGATCCGGCGGTGCTGATGGAAAGGCGCCGTCAGCGTGCGGCGACGGTCGGTTCGCTGCTGCGCAGCGTGACGTCCATCTTCATCTTCGGCCTGGCATTCCTCAGCATCCTGGGCGAGCTGGGTATCAATCTCGCCCCCATCGTCGCCAGCGCCGGTGTGCTGGGAGTCGCGGTCGGTTTCGGTGCGCAGAACCTCGTCCGGGACTTCCTGTCGGGGATGTTCATGCTGCTGGAGGACCAGTACGGGGTGGGAGACGTGATCGATCTCGGTCCGGTCTCCGGTGCCGTGGAGGCGGTCAGTTTCCGGACGACCAGACTGCGTGACGTCGAGGGCACCGTCTGGTACGTCCGGAACGGCGAGATCACCAGGGTCGGTAACAAGAGCCAGCAATGGGCACGGACCGTGCTCGACGTTCCGCTCGACTACGACACCGAGGTCGCCACCGCCAAACGGGTGCTGGCCCGGACGGCGAACGAGCTCTGGGCGGACGCGAAGTGGAGCAGCCTCATCCTCGCCGAGCCCGAGGTCTGGGGGATGGAGACCATGACCGCGGACGGTTACACCCTGCGTGTCGCCATCAAGACCCAGCCGCTCAAGCAGTGGGAGGTCGCGCGCGAGCTGCGTGAGCGGGTCCGGACCTCGCTTGGCGCGGCCGGGATCGAGCTCGGTTCCGTGCAACGCAGTGAGGTGACCATGGTCAACGACGACGAGGAGACCGCCGGGAGCCGTGAGGAGGACGACGCGGATCCGGATGCCGGGGTCGGCGGGGGTGCCGCGGACGCTCAGGGGACGGATCTGCCGCGGGCACGGATCGACCCGCCCGCCCCCGACCCGTCGCGGTTGAGGGGATGATCTGGGCGTGCCGGTGGGTCTGGGCGGTCTGGTCGGTCTGGGCTCGCGGTGGCTGAAACTGTCCTGAGGATCGCGGTATGTCTTCCTGAGACCGGCCCCGCGCAGCACCATCACCGCGTCGGGTGAAGGCAGACTGGGGGCGTGCGGGTACTGGTGGTGGACGACGACGCGGCGGTCCGGGAGTCCCTGGAACGCTCGCTGCGGTTCGAGGGGTACGAGGTGGCCACGGCGGTGGACGGGGCGGACGCGCTCGGCGTCATCGGCCGCGAGCGGCCGGACATCGTCGTGCTGGACGTGATGATGCCCCGGGTGGACGGGCTGGAGACCTGCCGTCGGCTGCGGGCCCAGGGCGACGACGTCCCGGTGCTCATGCTGACCGCCCGGGACGGCTTGGCCGACCGGGTCAGCGGCTTGGACGTCGGTGCCGACGACTACCTGGTCAAACCGTTCGCCCTGGAGGAGCTGTTCGCCCGGTTGCGGGCACTGATCCGCCGGGCGGCGTTGGCCGCGCGGGTGCGGGCGGCCGGTTCGGACGGGTCCAAGGGGATCCCCGACTCGACGCTGTGCTATGGCGGGGTCTGTCTGGATCAGGCTAGCCGCCAGGTGACCCGCGGTGATCGGGAGCTGATTCTGACCAAGACCGAGTTCGAGCTGCTGGAGTTGTTTCTCGCCCATCCGCGTCAGGTGCTCTCCCGCTCCATGATCATGGAGCGGGTCTGGGGGTATGACTTCGGCCCGACATCGAACTCGCTGGAGGTCTTCGTGAGCTACCTGCGCCGCAAGCTCGAGGCGAACGGCGAGCCCAGGCTGTTGCACACCGTGCGCGGAGTTGGCTACGTGCTGCGTGAGCCGTCGGGGGACCGCGCGTGAGCAGTGCCCCCGACCAGGGGGCCGCGCCATCGCCGTGGTGGCCGCAGCCGTTGACGGGTCGCCCGGCAGCGGGGCAGCCGGCAGCGGGGCAGGTGGCAGCGGGGCAGCCGGCAGTGGGGCAGGTGGCGGTGAACGGGCGCGCCGGCCGGTTGGACGGGTTCGCGCGGCGCGTCCACCCGGGACGTCACTCCAGGATCCGGTTTTCCTCCCCGCTCGGTCAGCTGACATTGCGGGCTCGGCTCGCCCTGCTTGTCGGGATGGCGGTGGCTGCCGCCGTGACGGTCGTCGCCGGGGTGTCGCTGGGGGCGACCAGTATCGTGCTGAACCAGGCCATCGACGACCAGCTCGTAGAGCAGGCTGAGGCGTCGGCGCACACCATCCAGACCAGTCCGCTGGGGCTGGAACTGCAGGCGTTCAGCTTCGGGCTGGAGGGCCAGTTCCTCGACGCCGCCGGCAATCCGCTGGAGAACGCCGTCTCGTCCTGGAACAGCATGCGGATCCCGGTCGACTCCGCCGACGCCGAGGTGGCCCGGCGGGAGCGGGCCCAGAACCTGCGCACGATCGCCGTTGACGGGCAGTCCTACCGGCTTGTCACGGTTCCGCTGCAACGTCCCGCGTCCGGCGGTGCATTGCAGCTCGCCCGGCCGACCACCGACGTCGACCGGACCCTGCGCGATCTCGCGCTGGTGCTGCTCGTCGTCGGGATCGTCGGGGTGGTCGGCTCGGTGCTCGCCGGACAGATCGTGGCACGTGCCGCGCTCAAACCCGTTGACGCCGCGGCCGCGGCCGCCGAGGAGGTCGCTCGCACCCAGGATCTGTCGGCGCTCATCCCGGTGACCGGATCCGACGAGATCACCCGGCTGGCGGAGAGCCTCAACAGCATGCTGCGCGCGCTGGAGGCGTCCCGGGCCCGCCAGCGCCAGCTCGTCGACGATGCCAGCCACGAGCTGCGCACCCCGTTGACGAGCCTGCGCACGAACATCGAACTGTTGCTGCGCGCCGAAGCGAACCCGCATCGCGCGCTGCCCGCGGCCGACCGTGAGGCGCTGCTGCGCGACGTGGGCGCGCAGATGCGCGAACTGTCCGGCCTCGTCAGTGAACTGGTCGAGCTCGCCCGGGACGAGGCGCCCACCGAGGAGGTGGAACGGCTCGATCTCGCGGAGATCGTGCGAGCCGCGGCCGAACGGGCCCGGCGCCGCGCCACAGGCAAGGGCGTCGGCATCGAGGTCGACGCGACGTCCTCGACGGTCGACGGGCGGGCGAACATGCTCGAACGGGCAGTCACCAACCTGCTCGACAACGCCGTGAAGTTCTCGCCGCCCGCCTCCGTCGTCCGGGTCGGCTCCCGGGACGGCGAGGTAACCGTCGCGGATGACGGACCGGGCATCGCGCCGGAGGACCGCGCGCAGGTGTTCGACCGCTTCTACCGGGCCACCTCCGCGCGGGGCCTGCCCGGATCCGGGCTCGGCCTCGCGATCGTCGCGGATGCCGTGCACACCCACGGGGGTACCGTCACCGCGGAGAGCTCTCCGAGCGGCGGGGCGTTGTTGCGGATGCGGCTGCCGGTCGTCGACGACCCCGGTCCGCTGGGCCCGGCCACCGCACCGGGCCCGGAGCCGAACCCGCCGGGCGGCGCCGCTCCGCCTCCGGACCGCGCGGGCGAGAATCTCAGGTCGTGACTTCCGACTGCCCCGCCGTGCCCACCGCATCCGCGCCCGCGTCCCCCGCGCCCGCGTCCCCCGCGCCCGCCACTGGTCCCACCGCCCCGGCGGGACCGCAGCCCGCCGGGGCGCCGGTGGTGGACCCCGCCGTCGACCCGGTCCTCGCCGAACTCGCCGCGGTGTCCGGTGTGGCGACGTCCTACCTCGGGGCCGATGGTGTCCCGGTACAGGTTGCGCCGGACACCGTCCGGGCCGTCCTGCGGCTGGCGGGGGTCGATCCGACGGATCCCGCCGCGGCGCTCGCGGCGGCGCTGGAACGGCCCTGGCGACGCCGGGTGCCGGCCTGCGCCGTTGTCGTCGCCGCAGCACCGCGCCCGGTAGTCGTTCACACGCCCGTGGATGTCATTCCATACGCCGAGCTGGAGCTCGGCACCGGCGGCCGGGTCGTCCTCGATCCCCCTGGCGCCCCCCTGGCCGAGCGGGTGCTCGACGGCGTGCCCTGGGTCGCCCGGCCGATCGGGCTCCCGGCGGGCCTGCCCCTGGGGGACCACGTGCTGCACGTCGACGCCGGAACCGAGCGGCATCGCTGCCAGGTCGTCGCCGTGCCGGCCGCGGTGCCCGGCCCCGCCGCCCTCGCCCCGCCAGCCCGCGCCTGGGGCTGGATGATCCAGCTCTACGCGCTCACCTCGGCGTCGTCCTGGGGGATGGGGGACTACGGCGATCTCGCGACGCTCGCCGACTGGTCGGGCCGGGCAGGTGCCGACGTGCTGCTGGTGAATCCGCTGCATGCGGGTGCGCCGACCCTGCCCGTCGCGGCGTCCCCCTACTCGCCCGCGAGCCGCCGTTTTGTCTCCCCGCTCTACCTGCGACCGGAGCGGACGCCCGAGTACGCTCGGGCCGATCCCGCCACCCGGTCGGCCGTTGACGAGCTCGCCCGCGGCGCCCGCCGCGACGGTCGGCGGGACGGTCTGCTCGATCGGGACGCGGTGTGGCGGGCGAAGCTGGCCGCGCTGGAACTGCTCTTCGAGGTCTTCCGGCGCGGCGGCGAGCAGGTGGCATCCGCCGAGCCGGCCGGGTCCGACCTGATCGATTTCGCGACCTGGAGCGCGCTCGCTGAGCGGTACGGCCCGGACTGGCGGACCTGGCCGGCGCGTCTCGCTCATCCGGGCGCGCCCGCCGTCGCCGAGGCGAGGGCGGAGCTGGCCGACCGCGTCGCCTTCCACGTGTGGCTCCAGCAGCGCTGCGACCAGCAGCTCGCCGCGGCGCAGGCCGCCGCCCGGGCCGCCGGGATGGCCGCCGGGATCGTGCACGACCTGGCCGTCGGCGTCGATCCGGGCGGTGCGGACGCCTGGGCACTGCAGGACGTTCTCGCCGTCGGCGCGAGCGTGGGGGCCCCACCGGACACCTTCAATCAGCAGGGCCAGGACTGGGGGCTGCCGCCGTGGCGGCCGGATGCCCTGGCCGAGGCCGGGTACGCGCCGTTGCGTCAGATGGTTGCCTCGGTGCTGCGCCGCGGCGGCGGGCTGCGGGTCGACCACATCCTCGGCCTGTTCCGGCTGTGGTGGATTCCGGCTGGGGCGGGCGCCGCTCACGGGACGTACGTGCGTTACGACGCCGAGGCGATGCTCGGCCTGCTCGCGTTGGAGGCCGCCCGCGCCGGCGCCGTCGTCGTCGGGGAGGATCTGGGTACCGTCGAGGCATCGGTGGCGACGACGCTCGCCCGCCTGGACGTGCTGGGTTCGACGGTGCTGTGGTTCGAGCAGGACGCCGAGGGCCGGCCGTCGCCGCCGACGGCGTACCGGGCGGCGACGATGGCCAGCCTCACCACGCACGACCTGCCCACCGCCGCCGGCTACCTCGAGGGCGAGCACGTGCGCACCCGCGCCCGGTTGGGGCTGCTCGGGCGTTCGGAGGAGGCCGAGGCGGCCGGCTGGCGAGCCGAGCGGGACGCGTTGGTCGAGCTGGTGCGATCCGAGGGACTGGTGGATCCGGCGGGCGCAGCGGCGAGCCTCGGCGGACGGGGGAACCCCGGCGGGAGCGGCCGGCCCGAGTTTGACCCCGCCGTCCGGGAGGAGTTCGGCCCCGCCGTTCGGCAGGAGATCGTTTTCGCGCTGTACCGGCTGCTGGTGCGGTCTCCGTGCCGCATCGTGCTCGGGTCGCCGGGTGACGCGCTGGGCGACCGGCATCAGCCGAATCTGCCGGGCACGATCGACGCCTATCCGAACTGGCGGCTCCCGGTGACCGACTCCGCCGGTCGGCCGGTTACGGTGGAACGCCTGCTGACCGATCCGGACGTGCGCCGGCTCGGCGAGCTCCTCGCCCAGGCCCGGGTTGCCCAGGCCCGGGTTGCCCAGATCCGGGGCGCGTCGTCCACCGGTGCGGCACCCCTAGACGAGGACCGTAACCCCATTTCCCGGTAATCTTCGCTGCGTGACTCGACGTCGACCGCGCCAGACCCGATGGCTGCCGTTCGCCGGCACCTCCCGCCCGTGGCCGGGGGCGCACCCCGCGCCGGGGTTGCGATCCAGGATCGCGCCGCGCCGGGTTCTCACCGTTGCTGGCCTTGCGCTGTTCGCGGTGCCGGTGTTCGCGGTGAGCGCCTCGGCCGGGGAGATCGGAACCTTCTACAACCCCGATCCGCTCACGGCCGTGCAGTCATGGGCGATCTACGGCGGCACCATCGTCGGTGGGTTCGTCATCGCGATCCTGCTGGCCGCGTGGTCGAGCCGCAAGAGCGGGCCGGTGCGCTACCGCCCGGGGCAGCCCTGGGAGCACGACGAGATCTGGATCGGCTCCAAGCCGGAGGAGATCGAGGGCGAGCAGGCGAAGACCGCCCTTCCCGGCGCGGGTGGTGCCAGTGGCAACTGGTGAGCCGTTCACCCACGAGCAACTCGACCGGCTGAACCGGGCCCGGGAGCTCGCCGAGACGCATACCGGTATCCACGTCAGCATCCGGATCGGCGCGGTGCGCGGCGACGCCCGGCTCGCCGCCGAGCGGATCCTCGCGAACCTCGTCGACGACGCGGGGCGGGATGCCGCCGTGCTGATCCTCGTCTCGCCCGGGCAGCGGTTCGTGCGGATCGCCACGACCCCGGCCGCCAAGAAGCGGATCGGCGACTCGGCCGCCGGGCTCGCCGCGTTGACGATGGCCTCCAGCTTCGCGCTGGGCGACCTGGTCGGCGGCCTGATCGCCGGTATCCGCCAGCTCGCGGACGCGGCAGGTGGCGCGGGCGGCGCAGCCGCCGGGACCCTCCCCCCGACGCAGCCTTCGTTGGCGGCTAGCCCGACGCCTTGACCCCGCTGGCCCCGGAGGAGCCGGCCCCGGCCGGGTCCTCCGGCCAGGCCGGCTCCGACCGGCGTGATGCGGGTACGGTACGCTATGCCGCCTCGATGTCCTTCTTGCGCGCGGCCAGCGCCCGGACGAGCCCGTCGCGGCCTTCCAGCAGGGCCCGCCGCAGGGGCGGAACCGGGTTGTGCTCGGCCAGGTAGGCGTCGACCTTCGCCACCGTCTCCGGTTCGATCATCGATGCCGGGAACAGCATCTGGGTGATGGTAGAGGCCATGTCGAAGCTGCGGGTCTCCCAGATCCCAGCGATCTCGTCGAAGAAACGGTCCACGTAGGGCCGGGTCAGCTCGAGCTGGTCGGAGATCCAGAAACCGCCCATCGTCGCGGCGGCCAAGTGGTTCGACAGGGTGTCCGAGTCCATGACCGCCGACCAGGCGACCGCCTTCGCCGCCGCGGTCGGCCGTGCCGCCCGCGCGGTCGCCGCTCGCTTCTCGCCGGTGGCGGTGCGGTCGCGGGCGAGCTCCGCGTCGATCTCGGCGTCGGCGTACACGCCCCGCGCGACGAGCTGGGTCAGCAGGGTCCAGCGCAGCTCGGTGTCGAGCACGAGCCCCTCGATGACGTCGGTGCCCTCGAACAGCGCCCGGATCCGCGCCACCTGGTCGGACTCCTCGGCCTGGGCGAAGGAGGTGGTGTAGACGAGCTGCAGGTCGCTGCCGGGGGCCGCGGCGCGCGCCAGCTCCTCGGCGCGTTCCGTCAGCGCGCGCAGCGCGGGCTTCCGGTTTGCCGGGTCACCGTAAGTGTCGATCGTCAGGTCCGCCTTGGCCAGCAGCGACTGCACCACGCCGATGTCGTCCTCGGCGGTCACCCCGGACAGCACGAGCCGGACGTAGTCGCGGGCGGCGAGTTCGGCGTCGCGGGTCATGTCCCAGGCCGCCGCCCAGCACAGCGTCCGGGGCAGTGACTGGGAGATGGCGCCGATCGACTCGACGAGCGTGGCCAGCGACCGCTCGTCGAGGCGCACCTTCGCGTACGTGAGGTCGTCGTCGTTGAGCAGGATCAGATCCGGCTGGCGGGCACCGACAAGCTTGGTGACCTCGGTGAGCTTGCCCGTCACGTCGAGCTCGACCCGTTCCCGCCGGACCAGCGCGCCGGTGGCGTCCCGATCGTAAAGGCCGATCGCGAGCCGGTGCGGGCGCAGCGTGCGCGAGGCGGTCGGCGGCGCCGACGCCGGCTCCTGCACCACGTCGAACGAGGTGAACAGGCCCGAGGAGTCGGTGAAGAAGCGCGGCCGCAGGGTGTTCGCGCCGGTGGTCTCCAGCCAGTCCGCGGACCAAGCGGTCAGGTTCCGCCCGCTGGCGTTCTCCAACTCGTCGAGCAGGTCGCGCAGCGACGTGTTCGCGTACTCGTAGCGGCGGAAGTATGTCCGCAGCCCGGCGAGGAACTCCTCCTGGCCGACCCAGGCCACGAGCTGCTTGAGCACCGAGGCGCCCTTGGCGTAGGTGATGCCGTCGAAGTTCGTCCGCACCGCGTCCATGTCCGGGGCGTCGGCGACGATCGGGTGCGTGGAGGAGAGCTGGTCCTGGCGGTAGGCCCAGCCCTTCTCCGCGTTGGCGAAGGTCGTCCAGCCGTTGGTGAAGCGGGTCGCGTTCACCTGGGCGAGGACTGACATGTAGGTGGCGAACGACTCGTTCAGCCACAGGTCGTCCCACCAGCGCATGGTGACCAGGTCACCGAACCACATGTGCGCCATCTCGTGCAGGATCGTCTCGGCGCGCCGCTCGCGGCGGGCTTCGGTCACCTTCGCCCGGAAGACATACTCCTCCAGGAAGGTCACGCAGCCGGCGTTCTCCATCGCCCCGGCGTTGAACTCGGGCACGAACAACTGGTCGTACTTGCCGAACGGGTACCGGTAGTCGAACACCCGGTGGTAGAAGTCGAACCCAGCCTTGGTGATCTCGAAGAGCTCGGCGGGGTCGAGGAACTCGGCCAGCGATCGGCGGCAGTAGAGGCCCAGGTCGATGCCGTCGTGGTGGTCGCGGACCTCGTGGTACGGGCCGGCGACGAGCGCGGTGATGTACGTCGACATCACCGGGGTGGTCAGGAAGCGGATGGTGCGCACCCCGATTGCGGCCTCCGCCACCGCGGCGACTGCGCTGTTGGAGATCGCCTTCCATTCCGCCGGGACGGTGACCGTGAGGGTGAACGTCGCCTTGAGGTCGGGCTGGTCGAAGCAGGCGTACATCCGGTGCGCGTCGTACGTCTCGAACTGGGTGTAGAGGTAGACGGCCTCGTCCACCGGGTCGACGAAGCGGTGCAGGCCCTCACCGGTGCGGGAGTAGATGCCGTCCGCCACCACCGTGAGCCGGTTCGACTCCGCGAGGTTGTCGAGCCGGATCCGCTCGCCGTCGAACACCGCGGCGGGGTCGAGCGGCGCCCCGTTGAGAACGACCTCGTCGACCTTCGCGGCGGCGAGCTCGATGAACGTCGACGCCCCGGGCTCGACGCAGGTGAAGATGACCGCGGTCGACGTGCGGAAGGTCTCGTGGCCGGTCGTCAGGTCGAGTTCGACGTCATAGGAGGCGACGTTGAGCAGGCGGGCGCGCTCGCGCGCCTCGTTGCGGGTGAGGTTGTTGGGCACCCGGTTCCTTTCGGACGGCACGGACTTGCAGGACTGCGACACGGTCATCACCGTGTTCCCAGTCTCCCACGCCGATGAGGAGAACGGTCGCCGCCGGGGGACATGGTGGTCGGGGGACATGGTGGTCGGGGGCGTGATGGCCGGGCCGTCGGCCGTGGTGCCGGTGCCGGAGATGGTGGATTGTGGTGATTGACGCGGGGTACCCGCTCTCGCTGGTCGCCGATGCGGCACGATGGCGACATCTTCCGCGTGACCAGCTTGCGGGACGCTTGCGGGAGGATCGGAACGTCCGCGCGGTCGCGGGATGGCGGGAAGAAGGCAGGAAGGGAGCCGCCGGTGAGACGGGTGGCGGGGCTCGGTCGCGTCCCCGGGCGCCCTCATCGGGCTCGCCGGGCCTCAGCCGTTCCGGCCGGCGGTGGGTCGCCCACCGCGGCGACATCCGAGGCGCCGATGCCTGAGGCGCCGATGCCTGAGGCGCCGATGCCCGAGGCGCCGATGCCCGAGGCGCCGATGCCCGAGGCGCCGATGCCCGAGGCGCCGATGCCCGAGGCGCCGATGCCCGAGGCGCCGACTCCCGAGCCACCGGGCGGGCCGCAGCCCGCCGGCGGGGGGGAGTCCCCGGCTCGGCGGGCCGACTATCACATCCCGGTCGCGCTGCGGGTCTCGGCGGGCTGGTCGTGGCGTCTGATCGTCACGGGCGCGGCCATCTACATCCTGCTGATGGTCGTGGGGCGGGTCCGGATCGTGGTGATTCCGCTCATTGCCGGGCTGCTCATCGCCGCTCTCATCCATCCGCTCGCGTACCGGCTGCAGCGGCTCGGCATGAACCGGCTGGGCGCCGCCCTCACCGCGCTGTTCGTGTTCTTCGCGGTGTTCGTGGGTGTCGGGGTGGCGGTGGGCTTCAACGCCGCGAACGAGATCCCCACGGTCAGCGATCAGGTCAGCGAGGGCGTCGAGCAGATCCGCGGCTACCTGAGAAACGGTCCGCTCCACCTGTCGCAGAGCCAGATCGACAATCTGGTCGACGACATCCGCCAGAGCCTGGCGGACAACCGGGGGCGCCTGGTCTCCGGGGTGATCTCCGGCGCCTCGGTGGCCGCCGAGGTGCTCGCCGGCCTGCTCGTCACCCTGTTCTCGACCTTCTTCTTCCTGTACGACGGGGATCGTATCTGGGACTGGATCGTCACCCGCTTCCCGGACGGAGCGGAGGATCGGGTGCGCGGCGCCGGTCGGGAGGCGTGGAACACGCTGACCGGCTACATCCGTGGGACGGTCTTCGTCGCGGCGGTCGACGCGATCGGTATCACCATCGGCCTGGTCGGCGTGGGTGTCCCGCTCGTCGCGCCGCTGGCCCTGCTGACGTTCTTCGGCGGGTTTGTCCCGATTGTCGGGGCGGCGGTGGCCGGCGCCGCGGCGGTACTGGTGACCCTGGTCTCGAACGGCGTGCCGGATGCGTTGATCATTCTGGGCGTCGTGTTGGCCGTGCAGCAGATCGAGGGGCACCTGTTGCAGCCGCTGGTCATGCGACGGGCGGTGCGGTTGCACCCGCTCGCGATTGTCATCGCGCTGTCGGCCGGTGGCGTGTTGGCCGGCATCCCCGGTGCCATCGCCGCCGTTCCGTTCGTCGCCATGGTGAACAGGGTCGCCGGTTATCTTGCCGCGAGCGGGAAGTGACCACCACCCTGACGGGTTGATCCCGGGCGAACGGTGCCGTCGAACGGTGCCATCGACCGAGGAGACCACATGAGCGCCGAAACTCTCGACACCCCCGCGGCTACGTCCGTACCCTCACCCACGCCCGTACCCCTGCCCGCGGACGCGACCGAAGCGGTCTTCGCCGATCTCTGGTTCGACCCGTCCTGTCCGTGGGCCTGGCTCACCTCCCGCTGGCTACTGGAGGTCGAGAAGATCCGGCCGGTGCGGATCCGCTGGCACGTGATGAGCCTGTCGGTGCTCAACGAGGACCGGGACATGCCCGAGCAGTACAAGCAGCTGCTGGCCAGCGCCTGGGGGCCGGTGCGGCTCTGCGCCGCCGCCGTCGACCGGCACGGTACGGACATCCTGCGCCCGCTGTACACGGCGCTTGGCCGTCGCCGTCACCTGGGCAAGGCGGAATGGGACGAGAACACCTTCGTCGCCGCCCTGACCGAGGCCGGTGCCGATCCGGCGCTCGCCGCCGAGGCGACCTCGACGGCCTGGGACGAGCGGGTGCGGGCCAGCCATGCCGAGGGGATCGGCCGGGTGGGCATGGACGTGGGCACCCCGGTCATCGCCGTGGGGGAGACCGCCTTCTTCGGTCCGGTGATCACCCCGGCACCCAAGGGGGAGGAGGCCGCACGACTGTGGGACGGAGTTCTGCTCGTCGCCGGTACCCCTGGCTTCTACGAGCTCAAGCGGACCCGGGACCAGGACCCGATCTTCACGTGATCGGGCATGATGGCACATCATGCGTGTCCATCTGGGATCTGACCATGCGGGCTTCCGCCTGAAGGAGGCGCTCGCCGAGCGTCTGGTGGAGCTGGGCCACGCGCCCGTCGACCATGGTCCTGCCGAGTACGACCCCGACGATGACTACCCCCCGTTCGTCCTCGCCGCCGCCGCCGCCACCGCCGCCGAACCGGGCAGCGTGGGCATCGTCATCGGGGGATCGGGCAACGGGGAGGCCATCGCGGCGAACAAGGTCGCCGGGGTGCGCGCGGCCCTGGCGTGGAGCGAACAGACGGCGACGCTGGCCCGCCAGCACAACGATGCCAACGTGCTGAGCCTCGGCGCGCGCATGTACACCGTCACGGAAGCCCTGACGTTCGCCGAGGTCTTCCTCACCACGCCGTTCAGCGGGGAGCAACGACACGTGCGGCGGCTGCGGATGCTCTCGGCCTACGAGCGGACCGGGGACGTGCCGTCGGTGCCCGGGTCGACGTCGTCGGCTTCCTGAGACCTGTTCTTCGAGGACCCGGTCTCGGTAGGGCCGCTCTCACGCGGTCCAGCGGATCCGCGGTCGGAGCGTCGGCGGGTCCTCCGGGTACCCCGGCCGCGGCGGTCGGTCGTGCCGCTCTCGGCTCCGGCACGACCGGTTCCGGCACGGCTGGGGCCGCCGCGGCGGACCGGGTCGGTGGGGCTGGTCGACGGGGTCGCCGAGGTGGGGCGTGATCCGCGATGCAATACCATCGATCGCTCGGCCTCGGCGAGGTCGGCGTCGGTGGGCCGGGCGGCGTCGCGGGCCCGCATCGCCGTTCTCGGGGGCAGCTTGCTGCGACCCGCGTCGATGAGACCGCGCAGCTGCGTGTCCGCCTCGCCCGCCCCGGCCGCCTGCGACCGGGCCCGGCCTGCGCGCTCGGGTCGTGGCATGGCTCCTCCATCCGCTCTGGCCGGAAACCTTGGCGGATCATCCCAGAAGCGGGCCGCTCGGGGAGGCCTCGTGACGCGGGTGGACGTCGGAAATCCGCCGGTGCGCGGTTATCCCCCGCGACAGGTTGATCTCCATCCTTGCGTTTCCGAAGGTTTCCGGAAGTTCACCGTCCCGTGTACTACCGGCGGGTCGCCCGACGGCGACAGCGCCGACTGCCCGATCCAGGATGATCCGAGGCGATCCGGGGGATCGGCCACCCCCCTGTCCGAGCTGTTCTCCCCCATCCGTATGCTACACATCGCCAGATGAACGTCCGATAGCCCAGCATATGACCAATAGATGTCCATCTGTACTCAATAGATGTTCATTGTGCCACCTTGCTCGTAAATGAAACGAAAGGAAACTTTAGCATGCATGCTTTGCCACATTTCGGTAGAACACCTGAAACTGTTTGCTGATCTCGATCAGCCGTCACCAACCGCTGCGCCTCGGTGGCTTCAGTCATCGGCTCCGTCGTCGCGGCCTAGGAGTTGAGTCTTGGACTGCGTGCCTGTGAGCGTCGTCATCCCCGCCTACAACGAGGCGATGCGCCTGCCCGGCTCGCTACCCCCGCTGATCTCGGTCATGCACAGGATCCCCGAGGCCGAGGTGATTGTGGTCGACGACGGCAGCACGGACGGCACCGCTGCGATCGCCGAGGAACTGCTCGCGGATCTGCCCGGTGGTCGGGTCCTGCGGCTGCCGTGGAACTCGGGTAAGGGCGCCGCGGTCCGCATGGGGGTGTCGGTTGCGCACGGTGAGTCGATCGCCTTCCTGGACGCCGACGGCGCCTCGGACGTCAATGATCTTCCTCTGCTCCTCGCCGCGCTGGAGCACGCCGAAGTGGCGCTCGGATCGCGCCGGGTCGGGGCGGGTGCGGTCCGCAGCAGCGGCCGGCGGGTCGGCAGCTGGGCCTTCAACCAGATCACCCGGTCCCTGACCAGCCTGGACGTCGCCGACACCCAATGCGGATTCAAGGCCTTCCGCGGTCCCGAGGCCAAGCTGCTGTTCAGCCTTGCGCGCTCCTCCGGATTTGGGTTCGACGTGGAGGTGCTCTCGATCGCCCGGTCGATCGGCTACCGGATCACCGAGGTCCCGGTCCGATGGGCGGAGATACCCGGTGGCACGTTCCGGGTGACCCGGCACACTCCCGCGATGCTCGTCGACGTGATGCGCGCCCGGCGATACCTGAACCGCTCCGCTCCCGGCCTCGTGGTGACGCGTCCCACGGTGCAGTCGCCCGCCGCCGCGGCGGCGCCGGTTCGTCCGGGCGACGGGGCGTCCCCCGCCGCCCAGGTCCGCGTCCCGCCTCCTGCCGTGAGCGTCCCGGCCCCCGCGGAACCGGTGACCGCCGGGCCGCCGGCCGCCGCCCTCACGGCGGCCGTGGGGGGCGTCGAGAAGCCCCTGCGCCTGCCCGCGGACCTGGGCGGTGTGACCCCGCTGCCCCGGAAGGTTGTATGAAGGTCCGGCGAACCGGACCTTCATCTTTATCCTTTGGAGTAAGCGATCCCTCCTCCCGCCGCCGGCCCCCCCACGACGGCGAAGGGCCTCGGCGCGCCGTCACCCTCCCCGGCCGTCGCAGCCCCGGCCGTCGCCGCGTCGCCGCGTCGCCGCGACACGCGGACGTCACGGTGGCTCCTGTTCGGCATGGCCGCCGGCTTCATGGTGCTCTCTCTGCTCCAGGCCCCCGGCAAGCTGACCGCCGACACCAAGCTGGACGTCCCCCTCGACCCGTGGGGCTTCATGGGGCGGGCCACCCATCTGTGGAACTCCCTCGCCGAGTTCGGCTACCTGCCCAACCAGTACGTCGGCTACCTGTTCCCGATGGGACCGTTCTTCGGCGCCGGTGACCTGCTCGGGATACCCGCCTGGATCACCCAGCGGCTGTGGATCGCGCTGATCCTCACCGTCTCCGCCTGGGGGGTCGTGCGGCTGGCCGAGGCCCTGCGGCTCGGCGTGCCGCACACCCGGGTGCTCGCCGGACTCGCCTACACCCTGTCCCCGATGTTCCTCGGCAAGATCGGGGCGACCTCCGTGGCGCTCGCGGGCGCCGCCATGCTCCCGTGGATCACCCTGCCGCTTATCCTCGCGCTGCGTCCGGACGGCGCCCTCGGCGCCGACACCGGTACGGCCGCCGCCACCAGTACCACGGCGGCCGATGATGTCGATGCTGCTGACGATCCCGCCCTGGACCCGGGCCGGCGGCTGTCCCCGCGACGGGCGGCCGCCCTGTCCGGACTCGCCATCCTGGGCACCGGCGGAATCAATGCGACGGTCACGCTGTGCGTCCTGCTCTGTCCGGCGGTGGTCCTCGTGTTCGCCGGCGGCACCCGCCGGGCCTGGGCGCTGCGGGCCTGGTGGGTCGTCGCCGTCATCCTCGCCTCGGCCTGGTGGCTGCTGGCGCTGATGGTGCAGGCTCGCTACGGGCTGGACTTCCTCGCGTTCACCGAGACCGCCCAGACGACCACGGCGACGACGTCGGTGGCGGAAGCCCTGCGCGGCGCGACGGACTGGCTGGCGTACGTCCAGCTGCCCAGGCCCTGGCTGCCGGCCGCCACCGAGTACGTGTCCCGGCCGGTGCCGATCATCGGATCGGCAGCCGTGGCGGCGATCGGGCTGTGGGGGCTGTCCCGGGCCGATCTGCCCGCCCGCCGGTTCCTGCTGGTGACGTTGGCTGCCGGCACGGTCTCGGTGGCCGCGGCCTATCCGGGGCATCCGGGCAGCCCGCTGGCGGGTGCGGTGCGGGACCTGCTAGGTGACCAGCTGGGCTTCTTGCGCAACGTTTACAAGTTCCAGCCGGTGGTGCGGCTGCCGATCGCGCTGGGGATCGCGCACGCCCTGACGGTCCGACCTGTCAGCCTCACCGCCCGTGTGCGGAGATGGACGACCCGCGGGGCTTCCCACCGGCACGGCGGGGCTGCGGACATGATCGCGACCGCCGCGGTGAACGTCCCCGTTGTGCTGACCGTGGCCGCGCTGGTCTGCGGCATGACGCCGGCGCTCGCCGGCAGGGCGCTGCAGCCCCGGCCGTTCGCCCGGGTGCCCGACTACTGGGTGGCCGCCGCGGACTGGCTGGCCGCCCATCCCCAGGACGGCCGGGCACTGGTGCTGCCCGGCTCGCCGTTCGCCGAGTACGAGTGGGGCCGGCCGCTCGACGAGCCGCTGCAGTGGCTGGCCCGCACGCCGTGGGGGGTCCGCAGCCTGATCCCGCTCGGTGGCACGGGCGTGACCCGGCTGATGGACGGCATCGAGCGCCAGCTCGCCACCGGGTCCGCCGCGGGCCTCGCCCCGGCGCTGGCCCGGGCCGGGATCGGCCAGATCCTGCTGCGTAACGACCTGGAACAGAAGAACTGGGACGTCCCCCCGTCCACCGACGAGCTCCACCGGGCGTTGCGCTCCTCCGGTCTCACCCTGGCCGCCGCGTTCGGCCCGCAGGTGCCGGCGCGCGCCTCGGCGAAGGAGCGGCTCGTCCCGGAGCTGCGCAACCCGACCGCGCGGGTACCCGCGCTGGAGGTCTGGACCGTCCCGGGCGGCGCGAAGCTTGTCGACTCCTACCCGGCGGACACCGCCGTCGTCGTCTCCGGCGGCCCGGAGGCGACGGTGCAGCTCGCCGGGCAGGGCCTGCTGAGCAGCGACCGGGCCGCCGTGCTCGCCGCGGACCTCGCCGATCTGTCCTCCGCCGCCGATCCGTCCGCCGCCGTGACGTCCTCGACGAGCCCGGCGGCGATCAAGGTTGCGCCGGGGGAGGTGATCGGCCCGACGACCGCCTGGGTTGACACGGACACCCTGACCCGGCGCGACAGCACCTTCGGACTCGTCCACGAGGCCGATTCGTACCTCCTCGGGCCCACCGGCACCGCGGTCGGCAAGACGGGAGAGCCCCACCAGTGGGCCGAGGCCGACGTCGCCGGCCACCAGACGGTCGCGGGCTACGTCGGCGGCATGTCCGTCACCGCGTCCTCCTACGGCTACGACCTGTTCGCCGCGCCGGACCTCGCGCCACCGGCGGCCGTCGACGGCTTCGCCGCGACCGCGTGGACGGCACAGCGCACGAAGGGCACAACGTCGGCCGGGCAGTGGATCCAGCTCGATGTCGGCCGGCGGATGACCGTGCCCTACCTCGACGTGCGGCTGCTGTCCGAGGGCTCGTGGCGGCCGGCCGTCGAGGCGCTGCGGGTGTCCAGCGAGGCGGGCTCGGTGGTCACCGAGGTGCGTCCGGTGGAGGACATCCAGCGCCTCGCCGTCCCGGCGGGGCCGAGCCGCTGGTACCGCATCACGTTCGCGCGGGTCGGCCAGGAGACCGACGATACCCTCGGCGCCGGTATTCGGGAGATCACCATCCCCGGGGTCACCTTCCGCCACTACGCGCAGCTCCCCACCGACGTGGCCCGGCGCTTCGCCGCGCCGGACGGGGGGCTGGTCGCCTTCTCGATGGCCCGGGCGCGGGTCGACCCGGCGCAGCCGTTCGGCGGCTCGGAGGAGCTGGCGCTGTCCCGGCGCTTCGAGGTGCCCCGGGACATGACGTTCACGATGAGCGGCTCGGCGAGCTTCATCCCCCCGCCGCGGGGGACACCCCCAGCGGGTGACACTCCGTTGCTGGTCGACTGCGGCCGGGGCCCCACCCTGGTCGTTGACGGCACCCGTTACCCCCTGCGGATCTCCGGCCGGGAGAGCGACGTCACCTCGGTGCGGCCGGTGCAGGTGTCGCTGTGCACCGACGGCGGCACGCTGCGGCTCTCGGCGGGGCCGCACCTGCTCGGCGTTGACCAGGGACCGACCTCCATCCTCGTCGACGCGATCGCGCTGGTCGGATCGGGCGCCCAGGTGAGAGCGGCCACGCCGCGGGCGACGACGGTGCACGAGTGGACGGCGGAGCACCGGACGGTCCAGATCGGCGCCGGTGGCCGTGCCTTCCTCGCCGTCCGGGAGAACGCCAACTTCTCGTGGACCGCGAAGCTGAACGGCGCGGCGTTGACCCCGTTGCGCCTCGACGGCTGGCAGCAGGGCTGGATCGTCCCGGCCGGCGCTGGCGGCACGATCGTCATCGACAACGCGCCCGGTGCGGAATACCGCCGCAACCTGGTGGTGGGGCTGTTGCTGGTCGTGGTGCTGGTCGTGCTCGCGGTGCTGCCCGCCCGGTTCCGGCTACGGCCACGATCCGACGAGAACGGCTATCCGGCGCTGCTGAGGCCGCGCCGCCTGCGCCGGTCGCGCCGGTCGCGCCGCCCGGGCCAGCCGCGCCGCCCGGGCCGGCTGGGCCGGCTGGGCCGGCTGGCGGTGTCCCCGCCGGTAGCCGGTGTGGGGTGGACGGTGCTCGCCATGCTGGCGGTGGCGCTGGTGGCGGGCCCGGTGGCGCTGGCCGTACCGGTGTTCGTCCTGGTCGGTCGGCGCTGGCCCGCGGTGCCGGGCCTCTCCGCCGCGGTCGCCATGATCGGCGCGGGAATCGGGGTGGCGGCGCAGCCGGGCAGCCAGCCCGGATCCGGGCAGGGGGCGTTCGGGCCGCTGGTCCAGGTGTTCGGCGCCTTAGCCTTGGCGGCGGTGCTGGCCGCGCTGGCCGGGCGGGCCTGGGACCGTCCCGCCGGCTCGGGCGCCGGCGCCGGCGCCGACTTCGGCGCCCGAGCCGGGTCCGATGTCGGGCATAGGACTCGCAATCCCTATACCGACAACAAGGGACTCGGTTAGCGTTTTCGTGGCGCCGATCGTTCGGACGTCGTCCACCGTCTGTTTCTGAGGGAGACATCCGGTCATGATCACAGCCAGGCGTGCCGTGCGTGGAGTCCGCGTGGATGCTCTACGGCCGATCGGGGCCTCGCGCCCGATCTGGGCCGATGCGGTGGGCGGGGACGGCGGCGCCGGCGGCACGCCGTCGGTCCTGGGCGACGGGGAGTTGGTGGAGCTGCTTGCCCGGGCGATCCACGACCGCTATCTGGAGCATGAGCTCGGTAAACGGCACGCGGCCGGATCGAGGCCCGGGCTGCGGCCCTGGGCGGAGCTCTCCGAGGCGCTGCGGGAAGCCAACCGTGATCAGGCGGCTCATTACGAGACGGTGCTGCGTAACCGTGGCTGGGTGTTCACGCCGGCCGAGCACGACGTCGATCCGGCTGTCGATCCTTTTTCGCTGTCCGCCGCCGAGGTCGAGGAGCTCGCCCGGGCCGAGCACGACCGGTGGTGGCAGCACAAGGAGCGGCAGGGTTACTCCTATGGTCCGGTGCGCGAGGATCTCGGCCCGGACAAGCGTCACCCGTCGATGGTGGACTGGGAGGAGCTGACCGAAGAGGACCGTGATCGGGACCGCGACGCGATCCGGAACATGCCGGCCGTCCTGGCCCGGGCCGATCTGCGCATCACCCGGCGACCCGCCGCCGAGGCGGCTACCCGGTGAGCGGCTGACGGCCGCGACACTCGTCGGCACATTGCCGCTGTCCGCCGGTGACCCCGAAGACCTCTGCGGCCCCTTGACAGCACCCCGACATCAGTGCCGCACCGGCCACCCCCGGCCGCGACACCAGGCTGCCCACCACCAGAATCATCGACTTCGCCGCGCTGCCCGCCCGGGCGGAGACCACCATGGCCGAGCGTATCCGCGACCGGGCAGTGGTGTCCACGAGCACCACGCGGTCTGATTCGCGCGAACAGATGGACCCTCCAGCGCCGAACAGATCGCAGGACCTCATGCCATTTCCGCAGCTCAGCCCGGCGATGACGCTACGAAGGAAACATTCGGCCAGCAGGGAATGACGCGCACCACCACGCCAAGTGATCATCATGGTTGGTGCCCTGCCTGGTTGAACGGGTCTCACGTGGCTCCACCTTGCAACGGAGTGATCATTGGCCTCGGAACGCACCTCGCAGGCGAAAGCGCCGGCCGGCGCGCCGAGTAATCAGACACCTCCTCCGAGCCCGGCGAACAAGAGATGGCTGGAGCGGCACAGGTTCGGCCGTTGGCCCCGGCCCGACAGTGGCGGACCCATTACTCTGGCGATGATCTGCACGCTCCCGAAATGGCGGACCGACGGCGGTCCGGCGAGCAGGCCCGGAGAGGACGCACCGTGAGTAGGCCGAGCCAGCGGGCGGAGCAGGACGAGCTGCGAGCGCGGATGCGCGCGGTCGGCATGTCCCACGACGAGATCGCGATCGAGTTCGCCCGCCGTTACAAGTACCGTCCCCGCGCCGCTCACCGGGTCGCCCATGGCTGGACCCAGCAGCAAGCGGTTGATCACATCAACGCTCACGCCGCCCGCATCGGCCTCGACCCCGACGGCGCCGCCACGCGCACCGCGCCCTGGCTCAGCGAACTGGAGAACTGGCCGGTTCCACTCCGGCGCCGGCCTACGCCCCAGCTTTTGGCCTTGCTCGCCGAGGTCTACGGCACCAGCATCCACAACCTTCTCGATCTTGAAGACCGCGAGACCATGATGCCAGCGGATCTGATGGTTATCAGCCAGCTCCACAAAGGGCTGCCACCCATCACGCACCATGGCTCTGAGGACAGGACGGTGTGGGAAGCGGTTCTCGGTGCTGTCTCCTCGCTGAGGACCACCGGGATCGCGGTCGAGAGCATCAGGCTCGCGAACCATCCCTATCCTGTGTCTGAGTCGGATGTGTTCAATCAACCGCTGGCCATTGGCACCGCCGATCCGGTGAAGCACTGGGTCGATCTACTGAGTCTGATCGCGGGGAGAGTCAACGACAGTGGGGCCGGCTCGGTGTGGAGCCTGGTCCAGGGTCAGCTTGAAGTGCTCGATGCGTTCCGCCGGGCGTCAACGGTCGAGGGCCATCGGTTGCTCGCGGTCCAGGCTCGGTGGTCGGAGTTTCTTTCCTGGCTTGCCGACAGCCTCGGACGTCCGGGTGCTGCGCGGAAGTGGGCCGAGTTGGCGTTTAGCCAGGCGACCGAGGCTGGCGACCGTCGCACCGCGAGCTATGTCCTGATGCGACGGGCTCAGCAGGCGGCTGATCAGGGACGTGGCGGGGAAGCTATCGCGCTGGGAGAAGGTGCGGCGGCCCTCGATTCCAGCAGTGCGTGTACCGCCGCGCTGTGTCTCGTCCGGCAGGCGCACGGGCATGCCCTCAACCGCGACACCGCAGCCTCCCGTGCTGCGGTCCGTCAGGCGGTTCGGCTGCTGGCTGGTGCTGAACGCGACCCGGACCCGTTGGATGGGCGGCACTGCACGGACCTCTACGTGGCGGCATACGAAGGTCACTGCCGGCGGCTGGTCGGCGACCTGGACGGGGCGACAAGGCTACTGGACGAGGTGCTGGCGGCCTGGCCGGCCGGGCCGCGTCAGGATGAGGTGATGTGGCGGGCATGGTTGGCGGACGCGCATACCGCTGCCGGGCGCTTGGCCGAGGCGGGAGCTGAGGGCCTGCGTGCGTTGGAACTCGCCCAGGCCACCGGATCGGCGCGCGCTGACTTGGTACTCGGCAGCATGGCGGGAGCGCTCGCGGGAGCCGATCGGGTGGTCGAGGTCGGCCAGTTCCTCGCCGCTCGCCAGGTCGTTAACGCTGCGACGAGGAGACAGCCATCCCTATGATCACCACGGCGACCAGCGCCGAGGCGGAGCGAGTCGACGCGCGGGCGGCCGTGTTGCCGGTGGGCAGCTTCGAGCAACACGGCGCTCACCTCCCCCTCACGACAGACACGTTGATCGCCCAGACGATCGCCGAAGCTGCGGCCGATGCGTACGGCCTGTTCCTGCTCCCGCCGATCACGTTCTCGTGCTCCCATGAGCACGCCTCGTACCCGGGAACGGTGAGCATCTCGTCGGTGACTCTGACCTCGGTCATCCGCGACGTCGCCAGCTCTCTGGGTCGTTCCGGCGTCGCCGCGGTGGTGCTCGTCAACGGTCATGGGGGCAACTACGTCCTGAACAACATCGTTCAGGAGGCCAACATCGGCGGGCCGAGCATGACGCTGTTCCCTGGACGGTCAGATTGGGCGGCGGCCCGCGCCGCTGCCGAGTTGGAGACCGACGCCCACGACGACATGCACGCCGGCGAGCTGGAGACCTCCATCCTTCTGCACGTGCACCCAGACCTCGTCCGGCCCGGCTGGGAGACTGCCGACGAGGGAGGCGGCCCCCGACCGCACCTCCTCGTCCACGGCATGACGGCGTACACGCAGACAGGCGTGATCGGCCGTCCCTCGCTCGCTACCGCGGAGAAGGGCAAACGGCTCCTGGACAGCCTGACCAGCCTGATGAGCGCCCACCTCGACGCGCTCGGCCTGACTGGTCGCTGACCACGCCCTACTCCCGGCTTCATCGGCCACCGGAGAACCGGGCTGCGGGGTGAAGCGGCTACACACTGAGACGAAGGTCCGCTGCGCTCAGGCCGCGCCTGGCACCCGAACGACCGGGCATGTATCCCGGCGTGTCTGGCCGAACACACCAGCATGGCGGAGGTCATCTTCCCAGGTCAGCGACCGGACAAGGCGCGAAGAGAAAACTTCGCCACCGGGGGAATGACCTTGCGCCGTGGGCGAGGCATTGTTACCTCTCGTTACCGCCGAAGGCCGGCATGGTAACTCCCGGCCCTGCGCCGTCCCGAAGCGAATGCACGTTGTGAGCGTGGTGCTCAGGGATGGTCGGCAGGTACACCGGGGAACGGCACTGAGAGGAGACGTGGATGTCCATCGTGCAGGAAGTCGGCCCATCGGGTCCGGCGCCGGCCGACTGGTTCGACCTGCCGATCACCGTCGTCGATGACAGCACGTGCGTGGCGAGCGACGGCTGCGACACCTCGGACGGCTGCTCGTCGACCTGTCCGTCGGCGTGCGCCAGTTCGTAAACGCGGGTCGTCGCCGTGCCGCCCCGACGTCGTCGGGGCGGCACGGGACGCGGATGTGACGAAGGCTGGGGAAGGGACGATGCCGATGGGCGGGGCGCTGTACCGGCCGGCCGGTCCTGCGTTGCTGCGCGCAGCGACGAACGCGCCGGGCAGCGTGGCGTGTTGGCCGGGTCGAGCAGATCGTGGCCGGGCAGCCGGTCACAGACCGACGGCTGCGCGCCGCCGCAGCAACGGTGGTGCGATACCTGCTGCGCGCGGAGGGGCGGGCGACGCCGTTCGCGCTGTTCGCGGGTGTCGCACCGGCCATGTTTGGCCAGGTGGGGACGGTGCGCTTCGGGGATCGCCACAGGTCGACGGCTCGGGTGGACGCCGCGTGGCTGGGCGAGGTCATCGACCGTCTGGAAACGGGCCCACTGCTGGAGCGGGTGACCGTCGTGTTCAGCAGTCTCGTCGTCGAGCGGGCGGGGCGGTTGATCGTGCCTCACCCGGACGGCCAGGCGGAGATCCCTCTTACTCCGCCGGTTCGGCTCGTGCGGGATGCCGCCCGCGATCCGGTGCGCTTCGCTGAGCTGGCCGACAGGCTGAACGAGGCGTTCATCGCCGCGGACCCTGAGCGCATCGAGAGATTGCTGCGTCAGCTCGTCGCCGAACACTTTCTGGTCACCGACCTGCGGGCGCCGATGACGGAGACCGATCCGCTCGGCCATCTGATCACGGTCCTTCGGACGGCAGGTGCGTGCGACCTGGTCGAGGTCGCGCCGCGGGTGGAGGAACTGACCACGATCCACACCCGGCTCGGTGAACTCAACGTGGCGCCGGCCCTGGCGGCGCAAGTGGCGCCACGCACGTCGCTGCTCGCGGCGATGGACCGGATCACGCCCCAGGATCGCTCGCCCTTGGCACTCGACCTCGTGCTCGACTGCGACCTTCAGCTGCCCGGGTCTGTCGCGTCAGATCTGGCTGTGGCGGCTGGTGTCCTGACGCGGCTGGGCCGAGAACCATTGGGACCTGCGGCATGGGCGGACTATCACCGCCGGTTCGTCGAACGCTACGGCGTCGGCAGCGTCGTTCCGCTGCTTGACGTGCTCGACGACGCATCGGGGCTTGGCTATCCGGCGGGCTATCCGGGCTCGGTCCTGCCGGCGTCCGCGCCGACGGTGAGCGATCGGGATCGGCGGCTGCTTGCCCTGGCATGGGAGGCGCTCGCGGGCGGCGGTCCTGTTGAGCTGACCGATGCGCTGATTGAGCACGTCACCGCCGGTGATCTGTTCGACCCGCGTTTCCTCCAGCCCCATGGAGAGATCGCGGCGAAGATCTACTCCAGGAGCGTTAAGGCGTTGAACGCCGGGGACTACCAGCTGGCAGTGACTCCCGCCCGTGCGGCCGGAACCCTGACCGCGAGGTTCCAGTCCTCGACTGGTGACGCGGCAATGGCCCGCGCCTACAGATCGGTTCCGGTGCTGCACGAGGGCGCTACCGCGGTACAGCTGTCCTGCCCGTCGAGGTTCGTCCGCGGCCAGAACGTCGCGCGGCTGCCCCAGTTTCTGCCCGAGGTACTGGCCCTCGGCGAGCCACCGTCGGACGGGCCGCGCGGGTTGGTGCCTGGAGATCTGGCGCTGACCGCGACCGGGCGGGGCCTGCTGCTGATCGAGGCCGCCACCGGCCGCATTATCGATCCGCAGATCTTTCACGCGCTGACGCTCGACCGGCAGATGCCGCCGCTGGCACGGTTCCTGGCGCACCTGCCGCGCGCGTTCGCCGCCCCGTTGACACGCGGACGCCGCGACATCCGGCTGGACGCTACGCAAGCCGACGACCGTGACCACCTGGATGGGCGGCGGTTCCACCCCCGACATCGTCCGCACCACCTACTACAACACCGCCGGGAACCCGGTCGAGGTCCGCCAGCCGAAGGCGAACAGCGCCGGCACCGACGCCTTCACCACCGTCATCTCCTACTTCACCGCGACCGGCTCCGGCGGCTGCGTCAACGCCTCTTGGACGGGCCTGGCCTGCTCGACCGGCCCGGCCGCGCAGCCCTCCTCGGGCAACCCGCTGCCGGTGACCACCTACACCTACAACAACCTCAACCAGCCGTTGACCAAGGTCGACACCGTCACCTCCGGATCGACGAGCACCCGGACCACCACCTACACCTACGACGCGGCCGGCCGGAAGACATCCGAGGCGTTCGCGGCCAGCCCGGCCACGGACGGCGGCACCGCGCTTCCCACCGCGACCTTCGGCTACAGCACCACCACCGGCCTGCCGACCACCACGACCGCGAACAGCACCACGCTGACCACCGGCTACGACACCTGGGGTCAGGTCACCTCCCAGACCGACGCCGACGGCAACACCACCACCACCGGCTACGACACCGACGGGCAGATTTCCTCCGTCAACGACGGCAAGGGCAGCTACGCCTACGTCTACGACACCGCCACCGAACACCGCGGCCTGGTCACCAGCCTTGGCGTCGGCGCCGGGTCGGCACCGTCCACCTTCACCGCCACCTACAACGGCGACGGCACACTCACCTCGCAGACCCTGCCCAACGG
>NZ_CDXDOR010000020.1:51604-52178 GCF_978021225.1 Frankia sp. CeTa3Moorea
GGCGGGCCGCGGATCTGCACCACCCGCACCTACACCTACGACCTGGATTCCAATCGCATCGCCCTGACCAGCTACCCGGATGCCGGCGGTCAGCCGGAGACCGGGAACTGCTCCACCGGCACGACCCCGCAGGTCTACTCTCACAGCTATGACCAGGCCGACCGGATCATCGACACCGGCTACACCTACGACCTGTTCGGCCGCACCACGGCTGTGCCGGCCGCGGATGCGGCCGGTGTCGCGCTTACCGTCGGCTACCACGTGAACGACATGGTCGCCTCGCAGACCGCAGGCTCGACTACCCGCACCTACACCCTCGACCCGGCACGGCGCATCCGATCCTGGAGTGAAGGATCGACGAGCTGGACTAACCACTACCCGCTGGTTCGATACGACGGCACGACAGGTTCGACGGCGGCCGAACTCGGCGACAGCCCGGCCTGGATCGGCGTCACCGGCGGCGGGTGGACCCGCAACATCCTCGGAATCGGTGGAGACCTCGCCGCCGTCCAAGACAACACCGGCACGGTCACGCTGCAGCTGGCCAACCTGCGCGGAGACATCGTCGCCACGG
>NZ_CDXDOR010000021.1:0-22142 GCF_978021225.1 Frankia sp. CeTa3Moorea
CCTCTTCCCGCCGCCCTTCAGCCCCCGCCAGCCCGGCCGGCGGGCTCCACCCTCGGCCCTCGGAGGTCAGCGGCTCGTCGCACCCCGCATTCCATACAAGAAAGATGTGAATTCCATGCGAAAGTGGGCGGTAACTGGCGGTGGTTTATCGACAGGCTCATTGCCGGCTCTGCCTCTACTATCGCCTTGAAGAGGCGACGGAGACCCATCCGTCGCCTCTCGCCCGGCCCGGGCTCTCGCCGCGGAGGGATCTTCCCTGCTCGAAGTCGCTACTCAAGATGCGGGTGCAGGCGCTCCGAACAGCTCGAGATATCGTTGGGCGGAACGCGGATTGAGCGATGGCGGCTGGAGGGCCGAGAGTACATTTCCGGTCTCGGCAGTGTTGTAGTACGCCTCGTACGCTAGTATGTCTTTGTTTGCCTCGAAGAATTCGAACATCTTCTCGATGTAGAATGGGTTGTCTCCACCCCCGCCGGTCTTGTGGTACATCCCCCACTCTGGTACAGCGAACTGCTTGCCATGTTCCCGGGCGAATGCAGCGACCGTGCAGGCTCCGGAATCCTTGCGGCACTGCGCATCGAAGGAAGCCTGGTCCACGGATGCCGGGTAGGAGTCATACGCATCGACGCTGACGATATCGACGACGTCATCACCGGGATAGGCATCCCAGACGTTCCCGCCGTTAGGCATCCGATCCTTGTGCGAGGTCATGTTCCAATCGATACGCACCTGGGGCGACGTGCTCCGGATCGCCGTGACCGCCTGCCGGAAACACTGCTTCCACAGGCCGGTGTCCTGCACGTGCCACGGCATCCATTCGCCATTGAACTCCCAGCCGAGCCGCACGATAGCATCCGGCCGACCGTTCCGCACCAGCGTCTGACCGAACTTCGCCCAGTGCCCGTCGTACTCGCCACGGGCACAGGCCGCCTCACTGCCATCCAGGGGGAAAAGCGGCTGGGCCACCGACAGCACCCCCGAATAGGAGTCGGGCCGGAAATCCGACATCGGCCAGTCGTCCATGGTGATCGTCTGCCAGTTTGACCGCACCGTGAACACCACTGCCACATCCGTCGGCCGCCCGACCCACCGCTCCCACCCGGCGAGATCCTGCGGCGGGTTCGCGTTCGTCCCTGACGGCCACGCTACGCCACGTCCCGCGGGAGGGCTCGTCGCCGGTTTCTCCTCGCCGGCTCCTCCAGTGACGACAAACCCCAGCGCGACCAGAACCGTCACGATCCCAGCAACACCCGCGCCGAGCAGCCCGATCCGCCACTGACGCGAGGTACCGCCGGCCTGGTCACGGCGACGCCCCACGGCCGCCCCCTTCGTGCTCTTGGTGGATTGTGTCACGTATTCTACCGTTACGTCAGGGTCTGGCCGCGGGAGCGGAGGCACGTGACGCCCACGCCACACCCAAAGGTGCCGCCTGAGCTTTTCGTTTAACCTGCCTGTCTCTCAGGTAACCTGCTCGGCTCTTGTCTCGTCCAACCTGATGCGAAGCAGCCGACGAAACGTCGGTTATCGGCACCCGGCCTCGGCGTCAGCCGCCGAGTGCTCGGACCAGCGCGAGCCCCACCGGTGACGGCACGCAGGTCCGCGACCGTGGCCGCGGCGTCGGGAACATCGATCCAATGGGCGTCCGCCAGGTTCCCGAGCTGCGGCCCGGAGCATCCGACCAGCGGATGATCCCGGGGCAGAACGACCGCGACCGGATCGATGGCGATCCCTACCGCCCGGATCGGTCCCACATCGGGTAGTCGTAACGAGTCCCCGGCGTGGTCAGCCCGACGGCGAGCCCGAGGTCGAACTCGCCCTGTGCGACCCCGACCGTCACCACCTCCGGACCGGTGACGGCGATGCGTACGTCGAGGCGCGGCAATACGGCGACGGCGTCGGTGAGCACGCGGCGACCGGTCCGCCGAGGTCGCGGCGCACGGATGATCCTCGTCGTCATACACTGCCCTGCGATCAGCAGGTGGCGTGTACTGGTGCGGAAGGGTCCATGTGAACGTCCTGGAAGCGGTGTTTCTCGGCGCGGTCGAGGGGCTGACGGAATTTCTGCCGGTGTCCAGCACCGGACACCTGACAATTTTGGAGAAGCTACTCGGCCATGACATCGACGACCCGGACATCACCGCTTTCACCGCGATCATCCAAGTCGGTGCGGTCTTCGCCACCCTGCTTTACTTCCGGCATGATTTCCGGCGCATTCTGGTGGCGTGGTGCCGCGGTGTGCGCGATCCCGCCTGGCGGGAGCATCCGGATTACCGGTTCGGCTGGGCCGTCATTCTCGGATCGATTCCCATCGGCCTGGTCGGGGTGGCCTTCAAGGATCAGATCGAGACCACGCTACGCAGCCTGTGGTTCGTCGGCAGTGCGCTGATCCTCTGGAGCGGGGTGATGGGGTACGCGGACCACGTCGGTACCCAGAAACGTCACGAGGAGGACGTGACGTGGAAGGACACCCTGGTGATCGGCATCGTGCAGTGCATGGCGCTGATCCCGGGTATCTCGCGATCCGGGGCGACCATGTCGGCGGGGTTGCTGCGTGGCCTGGACCGGGTGGCGGTGACCCGGCTGTCCTTCTTCTTATCCATCCCGGCCCTGATGGCGGCCGCGGCGCTGCAGGTCCTCACGAAGTCCGGCGACATCGCCGACGGGGTGGGCTGGCCGGCGACGATCACCGCGACCGTGGTCAGCTTTGCCGTCGCCTACGTCGCGATCGCCTGGCTGTTGAAGTTCATTGCCAGACACAGCTACAGCGTCTTCATCGGTTACCGGCTGGCGCTCGGCGCCACCGTGCTCTTCCTTGTGGCCACCGGGATCGTCCCGGCGACCTGAGCCGGCGACCTGAGCCGGCGACCATCCTCGTCCGGCTCCCGCGGGGCGGCTCGACCGCGTAAGTTTCGATCCACCGTCTTGCGGGTTCATGGTTGTCCCACGGGATGGGGAGACGGCCGGCCGCGCGGCCACGGAGGAAGGACTGTGATGCGGGATCTGCGTTCGCTGCCCAAGGGCCATCTGCATCTGCATTTCGAGCTGGGGATGCGGCCGTCGACACTGGCCGACCTGGCCGCCGCCGCGGGCGTTCCGACTCCCCGCACCACGGGGTTCACCGAGTTCGGGGGCTTCAGCAAAGTGATCGCTGGCATCCTGCCGGTCTTCCGCCGGCCCGAGGACTTCGAACGTCTCGTCGACGAAATGATCATCGATGCCGCGGATGAGGGCGTCACCTACCTCGAACCCAGCTTCTGGCCGTACGCCCATCTCGGCGTCTTCGGGAGCGCGGAGGCCGCCTGGGAGACGGTGCTGGCCCGATCGGATCAGATCGGCGCGCGGTACGGGGTGACCGTCCGCTGGATGGCGGCCATCGACCGGGTCTTCGACTCCCCCGAACAGGCCGTCTCCGTGGCCCAGTTGGCCCTGCGTTACGTCGATCGGGGCATCGTCGGCCTGGGGCTGCACAACGACGAGAACGGCTGGCCGCCGGAGCCGTTCGTGGCGGCGTTCCGGATCGCGCGCGACGGCGGGTTGCTCTCGACCCCCCATGCCGGGGAACTCGACGGTCCCGCGTCGGTGCGTGGCGCCATCGAGACCCTGGATGCTGATCGTCTCCAGCACGGTATCCGCGCCATTGAGGATCCCCGACTCGTCGACACCCTCCTCGAACGAGGGACCTGCCTCGATGTCTGCCCGACGTCCAACCTGCTGCTCTCGGTCGTCCCGTCGATGGCCGAACATCCGCTTCCGGCCCTGCTGCGGGCCGGGGTGCGATGCTCGATCAACGCCGATGACCCGCTGCTGTTCGGGCCCACCTGTCTGGAGGAGTACGAGCTGTGCCGATCGGCGCTGGGCCTGACCGACGAGGAACTGGCCGCCTGCGCCCGCAGCTCGGTGGAATCCGGAGCCGCGCCGATCGAGGTGCGGACAGCGGCCCTCGCCGGCATCGATGGGTGGCTCGCCGCCGCGGCCCCGCTGACGACGCCGGCTGGTTCAGCCGGTCAGGAATGCTCCGTCGACGCGGGATGCTCCGACGGCCGGTGACGCTCCGATGACGGGGGTACCGTCCCCTCACCGGCCCGCGCGGGTGGTCCTCGCACCCGACTCGTTCAAGGGATCGGCGACCGCGGCCGAGGTGGTTGCGGCGCTGGGTGCGGGCTGGCGCTCCGAGCGGCCCCACGATCAGGTCGTGGGAGTACCGATCGCCGACGGTGGCGAGGGCACCCTCGACGTCTTCGCCGTCGGCGTACCCGGGTCGGAGTGGCACCCGGCGCGGGTGACTGGTCCGGACGGGCGGGGCCACGACGCCGAATGGCTGTCGCTGCCCGATGGCACCGCGGTGATCGAACTGGCGAGGGCGAGCGGGTTGCCACTGATGCGGGAACTCGATCCGTTGGGCGCACAGACCGTGGGCCTCGGCGAGTTGGTCGCCGCCGCGATCGACGCCGGAGTCGACCGCGTTCTCATCACTTTGGGTGGTTCCGCCTCGACCGACGGTGGTACCGGTGCCCTCGCCGCGTTGGGTGCCCGGTTCCTCGACGCGGCCGGCCGGCCGTTGGCCGCCGGCGGCGGCGCCCTCACGTCGCTCGCACACATCGATCTGACCGGGTTGCGGCCGGTGCCGGCTGGGGGAGCGTACTGTCTCGTCGACGTCGACGCGCCCCTGCTGGGCCCTGCCGGCGCCGCCGCCGTATTCGGGCCGCAGAAGGGTGCCGGACCCGCGGACATCGCCCGGCTGGAGGAGGGGCTGCGTCGGCTTGCCCACCTGTTGGGTGGTGCTCCCGACGCCGCGGGAGCCGGGGCCGCCGGCGGCACCGCCTACGGCCTCGCCGCGGCCTGGGGAGCCGAGGTGCTCCCCGGCCTGCCGACGATCATCCAGGCGGCGGGCCTGCCGGCGGCCCTCGCCGGCGCTGACTGGGTGGTGACCGGCGAGGGCAGGTTCGACCGGACCTCGTTGTCCGGCAAGGTGGTCGGCGGAGTCCTCACACTGGCGCGGGACGCGGAGGTGCCTGTGCTCCTGGTGGCTGGGCGGGTTGACGCCCCCCGGCCGGAGGGGGTCCGGGCCGAGATCGCCCTTGTCGATCTTGCCGGGGGGTCGGCTATGGCGATGGCCGAGCCGCTCCGGTGGCTGCGGAGGGCCGGCGCCGAGCTGGCCCGCCGGGCCACGACCGCCCGGTGAGCGGGAGCCGACCGGTGCGGGGGAGCGGCCGGTATGGGGGGGACCGCCCGGGCCCGGCCTGTGGGTCAGACCCGGCGGTTCATCCCGGTGAGGAGGTAACCGATCTTCCGCCAGGTGTTGGGCCCGCAGACCCCATCGTCCGGGATGCGGCCGAACCACGGCGCGGCATAGCGCTGTAGGGAGGCCACCCGGGCAGTGGTCCGTGGCCCGTACACGCCATCCGGCGTTATCCGGTTGGGATCACCGGTGGGGGCCTCATGGCCAAAGATGATGTTCAGGGTGTTCTGGAGCTCCACGACGTCCGGACCACGCGATCCCTCCCGCAGGGTTGGACGGTTGTCGTAACGGTGCCGGGGATCGACGGCTGCGCCGACTCCGTTATGCCGTGCGGCGGCGAGGATGTCCCGGCGTCGGTTGGCCCGGATGTCCCCCGGGCAATTGTGGCCTCCCCACGCCTGGCCACCCATTCGGTGGGTACCGATACCGTAACCGCCGGGAGAGTCGGTGATCTCTTCCTGCCATCCGAACTCCCGCATCCCCCACTGAAAGAGCTCGCCGAGTCGGATGATTTGTAGGGGTGTGTAGTCCTCGGTCTCGTACCCTTCGCATTCGCAGGAGATCCAGTATGGATTTCCCGCCGCTTGGGCCCAGGCCCTCCGGTCGAAAGGAACGTACTGCTCGAAGTCGCCGTTCCTCGACAGCCACAGGTGTGAGCTGACCCGGCTGGCGGTGTTGTCGAACCAGCCGAACAGGGAGCCGCCGCCCACCTGGACATGTGGGATGAGGCCCCGGGTGGGTTGGATCATCGCTCCGGCCGTGTTCCGTACCGGACGGAAGCGGGCCGGCGGGTACAAGGTCGGTGCCATCGCTACCGGCCCTCCTTCCCACGCATGCCGCCGCGACAGATCCTCGTTTGGGAAATCACGATTCCGGGCCGCTTCCTGTTCATGGGGTCATCAGGTCGGTTGACCGCTACAGTCATAGTTTCCAGCCGGAGTACCGGCATGGCCATAGTGCCGGGTTGCTACGGAGGGGTCCGCATCGGGGCGGTATGCCCGGGCGTATGGCAGGTGGAAACCCTCCCGCCGGATCCGTGACAGAACGTTGCGGCGGGCCCGACCCGGTCCGGCGGTGCGCCCCCGGGCACGGACGGTCGCCGCCGCAGCCGCCACCCCTTCGACGCCTCGTCAACTCTCGGTATCGATGGGCATACTGACTGTCTTTTTGTGGATGTTTGCAGGAACCGCGGACCGGGTGGCGGAGCCCGTGTTTCGATGCCGCCTATATCGTTTTACCGCATGATCGACCCGCAGCTGGGCTCGAGAAGGAGGCATTCAATGCGGTATGCCGTATCTTTCCCGCGACGAGTCGGACGGCCGTTATCCTCCGGAGCGCCGGGAGCGGCGGCATCCGGAGGAGGTCGTCCCGCGCGGCGCGGCTCCCGGCGGGCGGGCCGGCGCGGCGGCGCGACCCGGACCACTCGGACCACTCGGACCACCCTGGCCACTCTGACCACTCTGACCACCGCCGGGGCGACCCTCGTGGTGAGCGGCATCCTGGCTCTGGTGAACGCGGGCGCCGCGCAGGCCGGTGGAGCGACCTGGGCGAACTGCCCGGGCGGGCAGGCGACGGAGGTTGGTGTGCCGGCGGCGGCCGGAGAGCCGAACAGACCCGCGACGTATCTCGACGCCGGTTTCTACGTCCATGTCGCCTCGTTGTGGCCGCCGGCCACGGCATCGCTGTGCCGGACCGGTCCAGGCCGGGGTGAGGAGGCCGGTGAGCCGATCTTCAGGTTCGGGCACCTGGGCTGCCCCGGCGGCGACGCGACCTTCGGCGTGCGCAGGCCCGCGGTGCTGGGCCGGGCGAGCGCCGACGTCCCGTCGGCGACCTGGGGAACCTACCTGCCGGCCGGCTGGTACAGCCTGGACGACCTGAGTGACCCATCGTGGACGTCGGTTTGCTGGTCGTCCAGGAGACGCTGACCGATCCCGGCCGGCGAAGCGCCGATTCCGGTCAACCGGATTAACCGGAATCGGCGCGGGAGGGCTGGACGATCAGTAGCGGTAGTGGTCGGCCTTGTACGGACCCTCGACGGGTACGCCGATGTAGTCCGCCTGCTGCTTGGTCAGCTGGGTGAGCTTCACGCCCAGCGCGTCGAGGTGCAGCCGGGCGACCTTCTCGTCGAGGTGCTTGGGTAGCACGTACACCCCGAGGGGGTAGTTTTCGGTCTTCGTGAACAGCTCGATCTGCGCGATCACCTGGTTGGTGAAGCTGTTCGACATCACGAAGCTCGGATGCCCGGTAGCGCAACCGAGATTCATCAGCCGGCCCTCGGCCAGCACGATGATCGAGTGGCCGTCCGGGAACACCCACTCGTCGACCTGCGGCTTGATGTTGATCTTCTCGATGCCGGGGGTCCTGGCCAGGCCGGCCATGTCGATCTCGTTGTCGAAGTGCCCGATGTTCGACACGATCGCCTGGTGCTTCATCGCCGCCATGTGCTCGGCGTGGATGATGTTGAAGTTGCCGGTCGTGGTGACGAAGATGTCCGCCGTCGCGACGACGTCCTCCAGGGTGGTGACCTGGAAACCATCCATCGCGGCCTGCAGGGCGCAGATCGGGTCGATCTCGGTGACGATCACCCGGGCTCCCTGGCCGCGCAGCGCGTCCGCGCAGCCCTTGCCGACGTCACCGTAGCCGCACACCACGGCGACCTTGCCGCCGATGAGCACGTCGGTGGCGCGGTTGAGACCGTCGATGACGGAGTGGCGGCAGCCGTACTTGTTGTCGAACTTCGACTTCGTCACCGAGTCGTTGACGTTGATCGCCGGGAATGCCAGCGTGCCGGCCTTCGCCATCTCATAGAGACGGTGCACGCCGGTCGTGGTCTCCTCGGTGACGCCCTTGATGTTCTTCGCGGTCTCGGTCCACCGGCCCGGCTTCTCCGCGATGGTGCGGCGCAGGGTCTCCAGGACGATCGCGTACTCCTCGCCGTCCGCGGTGTCCGTCGCGGGGACCGCGCCGGCCGCCTCGAACTGGGCGCCCTTGTGGACGAGCAGGGTCGCGTCGCCGCCGTCGTCGAGGATCATGTTCGGGGTGCCGCCGCCCGGCCAGGCCAGCGCCTGGTCCGTGCACCACCAGTACTCCTCGAGGGTCTCGCCCTTCCAGGCGAAGACCGGCACGCCCCGCGGGTCGTCCTTGCTGCCGTTCGGCCCGACGACGACGGCGGCGGCCGCGTGGTCCTGGGTGGAGAAGATGTTGCAGGAGACCCAACGGACGTCGGCGCCGAGCGCTACCAAGGTCTCGATCAGCACCGCGGTCTGAATTGTCATGTGCAGGGAGCCCATAATGCGGGCGCCCCTGAGGGGCTGGCTGGCCGCGTATTCCGCCCGGGTGGCCATGAGGCCGGGCATCTCGTGCTCGGCAAGCCGGATCTCCTTGCGGCCGAACTCGGCCAGTGCGAGATCCGCGACCTTGAACTCGAAACTCATGCCCTCTCCTTCGACGCTCGGGCGGCTGCCGAGCCTATACGGCGGATGTCTCGTCCTGGTTTCCACCCGCCATCGGCCGCGGCCGTGATGCGCCGGCCTTGGAACGGGTTTCTTGAGCGTCCCACATGTCGCCGCGTTGACGAAGACCCGGTCCGGTCCTGTCGCCGACCGCCGGACCCGGGTCGGCCTGGCGTGGCTGGTGCACCCAGCCGCGCTCGTCCGCCCAGATCAACAGGGGTGGGAGGACGACCAGCGCGGACAGCAGGGCGACAGCGACGTTGAGGGCGACCAGCAGACCGAAGTCGCGCAGCAGCGGCAGGGAGCTGAAGGCCAGGACGGCGACCCCGATCACGGCGGCGAGCGCGGAGACCACGAAGGCGCGTCCGGTGCGGGCCGCGGTCTGGTCGACGGCCTCCTTCGGCGTCAGGCCGCGTCGACGCTCCGCCAGGTGGCGAAGCACGAGCAGGGTGGTGAACTCGCTGCCCAGCGCGATGACGAGCGGGCCGCCGACCGCGGTGAGCGGGCTGAGGTCGACGCCGGCCAGCCAGGCGATCATGGAGCTGAGTCCGACCGCGATCAGCACCGGCACCAGCGACAGGACCGCCCGGACGATGCTGCGGTGCCAGACCAGCAGCATGAGCAGGACGCCGACCAGCGCGAAGTAGGTCAGCTGGGTCCGGTTCTTCGTGAAGTTCTCCAGCAGCCCGGTGCCGACCACGGCGAGGCCCGACGGGGTGGCGCGTACCCCTTGCGGCGGATGGACCGTGTCCCGGATGTCGTCGACGATCATGGCCCGCCGTTCCAACGAGCCCGATCCGGTGCGGAAGACGAGGTTGAGCGCGTTGTGGGCCAGGTTCACCGTGGCGCGCTGGATGTCAGGCGGCGCCGCGGCGTAGCCGAGCCGGATGTCCTGACCCGTCGGCAGGACGACCGTCGTGTTCGGCACCTCCATCATGAAGCTGATGGTCGTGACGAGGCTCGACGCGGTCAGCAGGTCGGCCGGGTCCTTCGCGAGCCGGGTGTTCGCGAACTCGGCGAGGAAGGAGACGGTGGCGTCGTCGAAGACGTTCGGCGACTGGACGTAGATGCCCAGCTCGCTGGCGGATCCGGTGCTCGCGCGCAGCGTGTTGATGTTCTTGATGACCTGGCTCTGCTGGTCGACCCATTTCTCCGGATCGGTCTGGATCTTCAGTGTGCCGTCGGTGACGATCCCGACGGCGAAGACCGCGACGGACACGACGGCGAGCGGGACCGCGGTGATCCGTGGCAGGGATCCCAGGATGATCACCATCCGACCCAGCGGGCCGTGGGTGTAGTCCTTCGGGGGGGTCGGCCGGCGACGTTCCCGCAGGCCCAACGAGGCGGTGAGAAGCAGGATCGTGGCGATGACGATCACCGGCAGGCCCAGGGCGAGCAGCGTGCCGAAGTCCCGGATCATCGGGACGTCGCTGAACTCCAGCGCGAGGAAGGACAGCACCGCGGCGACGGTGGCGGCGCTCAGCGCGGGCAGCAGCCCGGCCAGGGCCGCGATGACGGGATGGCCGGCCCGGGCCAGCTGGGCCTCCTCCTCCACCCGGCTGTGGAGCTGGACGGCGAAGTCGATGCCGACGCCGAGCAGCACCGGCAGACCGGAGATGGTCACCACCGACAGTGGGATGCCCGCGTAGCCGGCGAGGCCGAACGCCCAGATGAGGCCGACGGCGACGACGCCGAGCGGGAGCAGCCGCCAGCGCACCGCGAAGGCGACGAGCAGCAGGCCGGCCATCAGCGCCAGGGAGATGCCCCCGAGGGTGGCGAACCCGCCGCGCAGGTAGTCGTTGAGGTCGCGGAGCAGCGCGGGCGCCCCGGTCGACGTTGTCGTCGCATTATCGAATATGCGTTCGGATACGGCTTTCTCGACCAGGGTCGCGGCCTGGCCCTCGGTCGTGAGGGAGGCGTTGCCCCGCAGTCGGGTGACCATCTGGCTGGTGGATTCGGTCGGGAAGAATGGCTTGATCGACTTGCGGATGGCACCCGTGTTGTCGCGGAGCAGGAAGGAGACCCATGCCGGGTTGTCGTAGACCCGCTCGGCCACCGGGATCGCCTGCATCCGCTGCAGGGTCGTGATGGAGTCGGCGAGGCGCCGCTGGGCGGAGGCCGGATCCGGGTCGCGGCGCTGGGCGCCGAGCAGGATCTTCCCGGCGGGGCTGTTGACGGGATTGCCGTCCGGGCTCGTGACCAGGTTGTTCGTGAACTCCAGCGCCGCGAGCGGGGTGATCACCGATTCGATCCGGTCATCGGCGTCGAGGCTGGCCTGCAACTCCCGGAACTGGCTGATGTTGCGCTTGGTGAACAGGTCCTCGAGTCGTTCGCCCTTGTCCAGGGTGAACAGCGTGACCATCGCCTGGCCGCCGAAGAGGGACTGGTAGGCGACGTTGTCCCGGGCGACCTGGGAGTCGGGGTTCAGATAGTTGTCCTGGCCGGTGGTGAACTCCAGCCGGGTGGTTCCGAACCCCAGGGCGGCGGTGACGAGCAGCGCCACGACGGCGACGATGCCCGAGCGCCGACTGACCATACTGACCATACGGACGAGTGCCACCGATGGCCCGGACCCGTGGTCCGGGCCCGACCCGTGGTCCGGGCCCGAGGGGCGGCCTGGCTCCGACCGGTGTTCGGGCCGGCCGGGATGATCGGCTGGATCGCCGGTGGACGGGGAAGGCGTAGGCATCGGTCACGCTCCGGAGCTATCCGTGTTGCCTCCGGATCGACGCGCGTTACCTGTCGGCCCGACGGCTGTGTCCCTGCTGTATAGCGCAGCAGGTCACACCGCCTGAAGGCCCCGGGGCAGCCGATTTCGCCGGAAAATGCTTCAGGCGATCAACATGCCCTGGGCCTGGCTCCCCGCGCTCGGGCCTGCCCGGGGTCAGACGCCCGCGGACTCCCGTGACGGTCGGAGTTCGACGAGCGAGTCGTAGCTCGGGAAGAAGAGCCCCTCGTGCCCGTCATCCCAACGCACGACGAACGGCGGGCCTCCGTCCTCGCCGCGTACCTCGACCACGGTCCCGTGTCGTTCTGGGCTGCCCACCGTGCGGCCGTGGACGACGAACCTCTCTCCGACGGATGCGAACATCATGATGGCCGACCTCCCTGCCGGGCGATCCGGTCTGTTCCGCCTGGATGCTCCGGTGACCGATCGCATGCGCGTGCTCTTTCTGCCTAGCACGGGGTGCCGGTCGCGGCATATTCGGAGTCCGAAAGGTCGCGAATTCCCGGCTCAGGACAGCCGCTCGACGACCAGCGCCATGCCCTGCCCGCCGCCGACGCACATCGTCTCCAATCCGATGGTCGTGTCGGTGGTGTGTAGTCCGTTCAGCAGGGTGGTGAGTAGGCGGGCGCCGGTCATCCCGAACGGGTGACCGAGCGCGATCGCGCCACCGTGCACGTTCAGCTTCGCGACGTCGAGCCCGAGTGCCCGGTAGGCCGGGATGACCTGCGCCGCGAATGCCTCGTTCAGCTCTACCAGGTCGACGTCGTCGATCGTCATCCCCGCCCGGGCCAGGGCCCGCCGGGACGCCTCCACCGGGGCCAGGCCCATGATCTCCGGTGACAGCGCGCTGACGCCGGTGGAGACGATCCGGGCCAGCGGGGTGATGCCGAGCTCGCGGGCCCTGGTGTCGCTCATGACGATGACCGCAGCGGCTCCGTCGTTGAGCGGGCAGGCGTTACCGGCCGTGACGGTACCGTCTGGGCGGAACACCGGCCTGAGGGCGGCCAGCGCCCGCATCGTGGTTCCCGGCCGGGGACTGTCGTCGCTGTCGATCACCCCGCCGTCGGGCAGCGGCACCGGAATGATCTCCCGCTTGAAGAAGCCGTCCGCGACGGCCCGCTCCGTCAGGTTCTGCGAGCGGCAGGCGTACTCGTCCTGTTCGAGGCGGCTCACGCCGGCGAGCTGGGCCACGTTCTCGGCGGTCTGCCCCATAGCGATGTAGACGTCGGGCAGTTCGCCGGCCGCCCGGGGATCCGTCCAGGGCGCGGACCCCGCCTGCGCGCGGGCCGCCGTACGGGCCTGGGCCTCGCAGTAGCGCGGGTTCTGGGTGTCCGGCAGGCTGTCGCTGTTGCCCCTGACGAAGCTGCTGACGACCTCCACCCCGGCGGCGATGAACGCGTCGCCCTCTCCCGCGCGGACGGCGTGCGCGGCCATCCGCAGAGCCTGCAGGGAGGAGGCACAGTACCGGGAGACCGTCGTGCCGGGAACGGTGTCGAACCCGAGGCTGACGGCGACGACGCGGCTGATGTTGTGTCCCTGTTCGCCTCCGGGTAGCCCGCAGCCGATGATGAGATCGTCGATATCGGCCGGGTCGAGGGCCGGAACCTGGTCCAGGGCTGCCCGGACGATGACGGCCGCGAGGTCGTCGGCCCGCATCCCCCGCAGCGAACCCTTGAACGCCCGCCCGATCGATGACCGGGTTGCGGCGACGACGACGGCCTCGGTCACATGCCCTCCCAGTTCTTGGCGTTCCGGGTGTTCCCGGTGTTCCCGGTGTTTCCGGGTGTTTCCGGGTGTTCCCGGTGTTCTTGGCGGCAGGGTCGCGGGAGCCGCGGTCCCTGCGGCTAAATGATCAAAACTCTAACGCGGACGAGCGCCCGCGGTCGCGGGTGGCCGAGCCGACGCGGCGAGGGGGACCCGTCGGGTTACGCTTTGATCATCCCGTCGCCAGCGAGCCGGATGGCGTGCCCGATGCGAGCAGACCTTGGTACACCCCGTGATGTCGCGGCCCTCGCCGCGGCCGCGGGCGAACTGCGCGAGCGCGCCGCCCGGCTGCGCCGGCTCGCCCCGGAGGTGGCCGGGGTGCTGGCCGGTGTGTGTACCGCCGACACCCCGCGGGCCTGGCGGTCACCGTGGCGGATCCGGTGCGCCGCCCGGCTGGACGACTGGCAGCGGGCGCTCGACGTCGGCGCCGGGGTGCTGCGCGATCGGGCCGGGCTGCTCGACTGGCTCGCCGAGCGGTACGACGAGCGTGCCCACGCCTTGCGCCTCGGTCTCGGCGCGGCTGCCGTGGTATCCGCCGATGAGCTCGCCCGGCTGCGCCGGTTCGACGCGTCCGGCGGCGTCGGGAACGACCCACGGATGTGGATGCTGGCCCACCGACTGGCCACCGGCGGCACCGGGGACGGCAGGCCCGCCGGGACGGTCCCGATTGACGAAACCGTTCTGTTCGATCCGGTCCTGCTGGGCGTCCTGTCCGACCGCCTGCGGGCAGCGGGCGACCGGTCGGCCGCCCTGGCCCGGGCCGTCGCCGCGGACGGGGGACGGTTGAGCCGGCTGCCCGGTCCGTTCGGTGGCGCGGACTGGTCCGGTCCGCACGGCCTGTTCGGGGAGCGCAAACCGCCCGGTCTGGCCGGCTCGTCCGGTCCGGCTGGCTCGTCCGGACGGGACGACCCCGTCGGGTTCGGGCTGCACGCGGTCGCCGTCGGAGCGCCGGCCATGGCGCGCGGCATCGACCGGCGGATGGCGCGTTTCGCCGCAGCCGAGCTGGTCGCCCGCATCGGCACGGATCCGGCGGCAGTGACCGTCAATGATCTGGCGGCGATCAGCGCTCGGCTGGCTGGCCTGTCCGCGGCGATGCGCCAGGCGGCCATCTCCCGGTTGCGCGGCCGGCCCCTGGCGGTCCTTGCCGCAGTGGCCGCCCGGGTGATCGAAAATCCGGGCCCCGGCATCCTTCGCTACCTGCCGGCGCTGGCCGACCTCACCGACACCCTGATCGCCGGGGCCTCCTCGGCCATGATCGGAGACCTCCTGCTGGCCTTCCCATGGCTCGAACCCGGCTACCCTGTCGTCCGCGGACGCCCCGGCGAGGTCGTGGCGGTCGACCGCACTGGCGACCCGACGGTGCGTGACGGGATCAGCCCGAGCGATGTGGGGCAGGGCGGCGTCGCCGACTGCTACCTTGTCGCGGCGCTGATCGGCATCGCCCGCCAGGATCCTGGGCTGCTCGCGGAGCGGCTGCGGGCCAACCCCAACGGCACTGTCACGATCACCATGCACCCCCGCGGACCGGCCGGCGCCGGCGTGGGCGTCACCGTCACGGCCGCACTGCCCGCTCGTCGGGTCCAGCCGCCGTACGGGCGGTCAGAGGATCGATCGGAGGATGAGACCCCCGGGCCGCAGGCGCCGGGCACCTCCCGGTCGCGTGCGGCCGGGTACGAGGAGGTCGCGATGGACGGCGACGACGCGGCGGGACGGCCGGAGCTGTGGCCGGCGCTGTACGAGAAGGCCTACGCCCGGCTGCACGGCGGCTATCCCGCCATCGAATTCGGAAATGCGGCGACGGCCCTGCGGACGCTCACCGGGCGATCGGCGCACGTGCTCGCCGCCCACGAGGCGACCGTTCCCGCCCTCGGGGAGCTCCTCGCCGGCGGCGAGGTGGTGATTGTGACCACCCGGCGTCGAACCCGACCCGGCGGGCTCGTCGCGGCGCACGCCTACACCCTGCTCGCCGTGGACGCGGCGCGCCGGCGGGTGCTGCTGCGTAATCCGTGGGATCCGGCGCCCGGGCAGAACAACGAGCGGTGGTACGCCTGGGACGGGATCCTCCCGGACACGCATGCGGTCGTGCACGGCCCGACCCGTTGACGGCCGGTCGCCGCTGCCCCGCTACCACTGCCGAATGATCGCCACCGGGGTGGGGCAGTGAAGCATGCACTGGTGGCTGACCGATCCCAGCAGCAGCTCGGCGAAGCCGCCGTGACCGCGGGCGCCGACGACGACGAGATCGCACTCGCGGCCCTTGACGATCAAGGCCTGGGTGGCCGAGGCGGGCACCACCATGGCCCGTAGGTCCAGTCCGGCCGGCAGTTGGCCGCGGTCGCGGACGCCCGCGATGGACTCGTCGAGCACGGCCCGGGCCTGGTCCTCCAGGGCCTGGGTGATCTCCCCCGGTGCCTCGGCGAACGGCAACGGGATCGCCGCGAGCCAGGCGTGCACGGCGATCAGCGGAACCCCGCGCAGCGCGGCCTCCCCAGCGGCCCAGGCGAGGGCCGACAGTGCGTTGGGGGAGCCGTCCACACCCACGGCGATCGGCCGGGACAGTCGGGACGGCGCGCCGGCCGGGGTCGTGCCTTCGGCGGCGGTCGCACCCGAGCCGATGGTCGCACCCGAGCTGGCGATGGCGGCCTCGACATCACCGCGGGCGATCACGACCGGAACCGTGGCGTGTACGGCGACGGAGGCACTGACCGACCCGATTCGCAGCCGGTGCAGCAGTCCCTGCCCCCGGGCACCGACCACGATCATGCGGGCGTCGCGGCCGACCGTCAGCAGGGCCTCCGCGCCCGGCAGGTCCACGGCCTGCTCCGCCACGGAGACGGTCGATCCCGGTGGCATGACCGCCGTCACGGTCTTGTGTAGCGTCCGCTCGGCCGCCTGCGCCAGACCGGCCCGCATCCCGGACTGTGCCGTACCACGGGCGAAGCCGATCACGGCTCGGATGCCGCAGCCCCGCCACTCCGCCTCGGTGAACGCCCAGCGCAGCGCCGTGTGGGAGCCCGCGGAACCATCGACCCCGACCACGATGTCGGCCATCGTCCGCCTCCTTCGAAGCCCGGTCCGGGATACCCGGCTGGTCGGCCTGGAACCCCGTCCGCCAGCGGGGAGGCCAACGCGGGGGAGGCCAACGCGGGGGAGGCCAACGTGGAGTGGAGCTGCCCGCCGATCAACAGCTTCCGGTGTTGTTTTCGTGTGTTCGAGCCAGATGAACCCTACGTTGGGCCATCCTTCCCACGCATCGGCATGATCCATGGTGGGAAGTGGTGAATGGTTGGGTCGCGGGTCCCCGGTAACCCCGTAGTCGGACCGGAAGCCACTGGGCGCCAGCGGCTCCCCTGCCGTGATCGATCGATAAGACGACGAGGTACGACAATGGAGATCCACGATCCCTGTCGTCGGCGACGGTGGTTGGCGTCCGTTGTGTGGCGGCGGGTCGATCTGGTGAGGTGGCTGTTCCCGTCCGGCCTCGCCGGGCAAGGACGAAGAACGCCGTGACCGGGCGGTCCGGTTTCTCCCGGTGTTCCGGTTCCCGGCGATTTTTCTTGTGCGCCGAGTCCCGTCGTCGTTCCGGCTACCGGTGGGCTGGTTCAACCGGTGAGCGCGCCCGGACTCTCCTCCGCACGTGCCGTGGGCAGGGCGTACCCGGGCGCGGTCGCCGCGCCGGCCATCCCTCCGGCGAGATGGAGGGGGGATCCTCCACCCCGCCGGGTCCTCCTCCCCGGGGATGCCGTCCCGTCCGGTGACGCAGTAATAAGAATTTGAAGATGACGGATTCAAAATCTGGTTCTGGTGTCACCAGATGAGGTTGAAGGCAGGGAGAGGAACTGCTCGGGAGGTCTTTCCGGATGGCCCGGTGTGGCCTTTTCGTGGCCGCCGGCCCCATCTTTTGCTTTGCGTCAGTCGCGCGATGTTTGATGCGTCTGTCGCACCACGAATCCCCAACGAGGGTGATGAAGTCATGTCCTCTTCATGTGAATGTGGTGGCCCTCCCCAGGAGCCTCCCGTCCAGGCACGGAGTACCGTGCCTGGACAGACGTCGACCGGTCCCCGACCCACCGAACCCGTCCAGGTCGGCATGATCCCCGGGCAACCTGCCCTGATCCGCTCGGGCGGGCGCAGTCCGTCAGCTTCGAGTGACCCCGCCGAGGAAGGGAGGCACGTGGCGTCGGCCGTGACCCAGCTTGCCCTCCCCGGTGCTCTGGTTCTGGTCCGTGCGCAGGAGTCGGGCACGCTGGTGTCCGATCGCGGGGGATGGCAGCGGGCGGTGCTGCGGGCGGCCCTGCCGTCGGCGGCGAAGCTGGTCGCGTTGACGCTGGCGAGCCACGTCGCCGAGGTTCCGCCGGCGGCGCCCGCCGGTGCCGCGGTGAGCGCTCCCGGCCTGGTCACCCTGGTCGCGGAGACCGGTTACAGCCGGACCCACGTGCAGCGCCAGATCACCAGGCTGCGCAACCAGGGCTGGTTGGCGACGGTGGCCCGGCCCGCGGCCGGCAGGACGACGCGGTTAGCCCTGAGCATCCCCGAGGCCGCCGTGCGGGCAGGTGAGGTCCGCTTGGTCGAGGCCGACGTCGCCTCCTCGTCGGCGGCATCGGCCCCGGCGGCATCGGCCCCGGCGGCATCGGCCCCGGCGGCGTCGGCCCCGGCGGCATCGGAGGCCGGCTCGGCAACCGCCGCCTCGGCCGCGCCCGCCCGTCGGCGCCGCGGCGGTCGCCGTAGCCGGGTCGGTATGCGGACGGCGTCTGCGGTCGGCCGTCGTTCCCGGGCGATGGCGTCCGTGGCGACCGATGGCTCGCCTGGTACCGCCAGCCCGGCGGTCAACCTCGCCCCCTCGAGGGGCGCCGACCGCCCGGACCGCCCGGACACCGCCGGTTCGGATGATCCGGACACCGCCCGTTCAGACCAGCCGGAGCCGGGTGACACCCGACCGGACGGCGACACCCAACCGGCCCCGGCCGTGGGCACCGTCGATCCCGCCACCCGCGGGGCTGTGACGGACGAGCCACGCGTCCTGACGGACGAGACCACTGGGGCAGCGGACGCGTCGACCCCCGAACCGGAGCGGGCCGCCGAACCGGAGCGGGCCGCCCCGACAGTCCCGTTGCCCCCTCCGCCGCCCGAGCCGATGACCCTGGCCGCCAGCCAGGTGATCACGGTCCTCGCGAACGCGATGCGGCGCCCGACGTCCGACTACCTGGCCATCTACCAGAAACTGCGGGTGATCCTGGAGGAAGACAGCTGGGAACCGGTCGAACTGGCCCTGCATCTAGTGCACATCATCACGACCGGTGTCCTGGTCGGGGACGGCGACGAGATCGACAATCTGTCCTGGCGGCTCGATCGCCTGCCCAGGGCGTCTGCCGACTGCAACTGCCGCGCCTGCCTGGAGAACCGGGGGATCAGGACCGGACCGACGCCGGGTTCCACCGTCCCGAACCAGGGGCGCGGGCGCTACACCCGCTCCGCGAAGGAGAAGGGACCCGCGCCCGGACGCCCAGGATGGGAGGCCTACGGGTCCCGAGCCGCCCGCCCGGAATCCGAGGCGCCGCCCGTGTCGATCCCGCGGCCACCGCTGGAGGCCATCGAGGAGGCCGCTCGCGCGGGACGCGCGCATGCCCAGATGGCGAGCCAGTCGGCGGCTGACGGCGCGGCCTGAGCCGGTCGGCCCGTGGTCCGGCTCGCCCGCCGCAGCGCGCGGCGGCGGGCGGCGGATGGTGACGGTCGGTGGCGGATGGTGTTGCATAGTCCCAGCGACAGCCCATCATGGGAAGTCATGGTGACCCAGGAACGTAGCGCGCAGGCCCCGTCTTTCAGGGCGGGGCTAGCGCATCAACGACAGCGTGACAAGCAAGCCTGCTATCCTGTCACTTATAGGGTCGAAGGTGGTGAAGCGGGCGTACCGCTACCGTTTCTACCCGACCCCGGAGCAGGCCGCTCAGCTCGCGCAGACGTTCGGCTGTGTGCGCTACGTGTACAACCGGGCGCTCGCGGAACGGCACCGGGCCTGGTTCCAGGAGCAGCGGCGGGTCACCCACGCCGAGACCGACCGGATGCTCACCGGCCGGAAACGCGACCCGGGCACACTCTGGCTCGCCGAGCCATCGAAAGGGCCGTTGCAGGCCGCGTTACGGAACCTGCAAACCGCCTACGTGAACTTCTGGGAGAAGCGCGCCGGCTACCCCTTGTTCAAGAAGAAGGGCAAGACCGCCGATTCGGCGGCCTACTCCCGGAACTGCTTCACGTTCCGGGACGGGCAGATCAAGCTAGCGAAGCAGGACGGGCCGTTGGACATCATCTGGTCGCGCCCGCTGCCCGAGGGGGCGGAGCCGTCGCAGGTGACGGTGTCACGGAACTCGCGCGGCCAGTACCACATCTCAATCCTGGTCGAGGAGACCATCATCCCCCTGTCCCCGCGTGCGGGTCAGGTCGGTGTCGACGCGGGTATCACCTCGCTGCTCACCCTGTCGACCGGGCAGAAGGTCACCAACCCGCGGCACGAGAAGCGGGACCGTGCCCGGCTGGCCCGCGCGCAGCGGGAGCTGTCCCGCAAACAGAAGGGGTCGGCGAACCGAGCGAAGGCCCGGCTGCGGGTGGCGCGGATCCACGGCCGGATCCGCGACCGGCGCCGGGATCATCTCCACAAGCTGTCCACGAGGATCATCCGCGAGAACCAAACGGTGGTCATCGAGGACCTGGCGGTCCGCAACATGGTCCGCAACCATTCGCTTGCACGGGCAATCTCCGACGCTTCGTGGTCGGAGCTGCGGCGGATGCTGGAGTACAAGGCCGGCTGGTACGGCCGGACCGTCATCGCGATCGACAGGTTCTATCCGTCGTCCAAGACGTGCTCGGTGTGCGGGTCGATCGCAAACACGATGCCGCTCGACGTCCGGACATGGGCCTGCCGTGGCTGTGGCGCCGTCCACGACCGGGACGTGAACGCGGCAATCAACATTCCGGCCGCGGGGCTCGCGGTGTCCGCCTGTGGAGACGGAGTGAGACCGCCTCGCTCCTGACGCGAGGAGGCATCCGTTGGTGAAGCAGGAACCCGCACCGCGAGGTGTGGGAATCCCCGGCCTTCAGGCCGGGGAGGATGTCAATGATTCCGGGTCGGACGGCGGCTATGACGCCGACGTGATCGTGATCGGGAGCGGGTTCGGCGGCAGCGTCAGCGCGCTACGGCTCGCGGAGAAGGGCCATCGTGTCCTCGTGCTGGAGGCCGGTCGCCGGTTCACCCCGGGCACGCTGCCGAAGAACAGCTGGCACGTTCGCCGGTACCTGTGGCTGCCGCGGTTGGGCTGCCACGGCATCCAGAAGATCACCTGGTTGGGTCGGGTCGTGGTGCTGTCCGGAACGGCGGTCGGTGGCGGCTCGGTCGTCTACGCGAACACGCTGTACCGCCCGCTCGACGCCTTCTATACCGACCCGCAGTGGCGGGACATCACTGACTGGCGCCGTGAGCTGGAGCCGTTCTTCGACCAGGCCGAACGCATGCTCGGGGTGAATCCCAACCCGACGACGACGTACTCCGACGAGGTGTTTCGCACGGTCGCCGAGGAGATGAGGGCCGGGTCCACCTTCGCGGCGGCGCCGGTCGGTGTCTTCTTCGGCCGCGACGGCCGCCGGGAACCCGGCGTGCGGGTCCCCGACCCGTACTTCGGCGGCGCCGGCCCGGCTCGGACGGGATGCGTGGAGTGCGGGGAGTGCATGAGCGGCTGCCGTCGAGGGGCCAAGAACACCCTCGACTGTAACTACCTGTACCTGGCCGAGCGGGCCGGTGTGCGGGTAGTCCCGGACGCCACGGTCACGGCCGTCCGGCCACGCTCGACTGGCGGGTACGAGCTCGACATGGTCCGGACGGGGGGTCTCGTACGGCATCGGCGACGTACCCTCACCGCGGAGCAGGTCGTGTTCGCCGCCGGCACCCTGGGGACCCAGCGGCTGCTGCTGGCGATGAAACAGAGCGGTGACCTGCCGGCGTTGTCCGACCGGCTCGGTCATCTCACCCGGACGAACTCCGAGGCGATCCTGGGCGCATCCAGGCTGCGCCCCGATCGGCGGATCGCCCGGGGAGTCGCGATCACCTCGTCCTTCCACCCCGACGAGCACACCCACATCGAACCCGTGCGCTACGGCCGGGGGAGCAACCTGATGGCACTGATCAGTGCGTCGATGACCGACGGCGGCGGGCGGGTGCCGCGCTGGCTGAAATACCTGCGTCAGGTCGTGCTCCACCCGCATCAGGCGCTGGCGTCGTCACTGCCCTGGCGATGGTCCGAGCGGACCATCATCGCGCTGGTCATGCAGTCGTGGGACAACTCGTTGATCGTTTCCCTGCGCCGTGGACCGTTCGGTCTCGGCTGGCTGACGAGCCGGCAAGGACACGGTGAGCCGAACCCCTCCTGGATCCCGGAGGGCAACGACGCCGCCCGCCGGATCGCGGCCAGGATGGGCGGTTACCCCGGCGGGTCGATCGGCGAGATCGCCAACATCCCGCTGACCGCGCACATCCTCGGCGGGGCCCCCATCGGCACGGATCCCACCACCGGAGTGATCGATCCCTATCACCGGGTCTTCGGATACGAGGGGCTGCACGTCGTCGACGGCGCTGCGGTCTCGGCGAACCTCGGCGCGAACCCGTCGTTGACCATCACCGCGCAGGCCGAACGGGCGATGTCCTTCTGGCCGAACAAGGGGGAACCCGACCCGCGCCCACCCCTCGGGGCGGCCTACCGGCCGGTCGCGCCGAGACTACCGGCACACCCCGCCGTTCCAGCCGGCGCTCCTGGGACCTACCGTGTGGACGTCACGGCCGGCCCGGTCGCGGGGACGAGGTAACCGGTTGCCGGATGCTGGCCACGAGCTGCCGGGATGCGGGCGTGCCCGGCATCCGCGCTTTGCCCGGCACGCCGATCGCCGGCACGTGGTCTCAGCGCCGGCACGTGGTCTC
>NZ_CDXDOR010000021.1:22440-49347 GCF_978021225.1 Frankia sp. CeTa3Moorea
GGGGGATGCGGTGGTGTCGGCGAGGGGTGCAGTGGTCTTGGTGGGGGATGGGGCGGCGGTGGTGGTGTCAAGCGGCACGGGCTCGGCGGTGGCGGCTGGGCTTTCCTCAGCCTGGGCCAGGTACCGCCGCACCGCGGCGATACCCGCCGCACCCGCGCCGACGATGGCGAGCGTGAGGAACCCCCGCCGCCGGCGGCGGTGCACCTTCGCGAGCTTGGACTCGGCCTTCGCCAGCCGCTTCTCCAGGATCTCCTGGGCTTTGTCGGCCTGCAGGCGGGCCTTGGTCTCGCGCTGCACCGCGCGCCGGGAGCGATGCTTCTCCGCCCGCAGCTCGGCGGCGGCCCGGGCGCGTTCGGCGGAGAGCTCGGCATGCGCCCGGGCCTTCTCGATCCGCTTGGCGGTCCGACCGGACACGGCGGTGGCTTTGCCGACGGCCCGGCCCGCGGCCTTCCCGGCTGCCTTCTGGGCCGACACACCGGTCTTGGTGGCCGTGCTGGAGGCGTCGGAGATCCGGTGCGCCACGCTGGCGCCCACATCCCTGGTGGCCGACGCGGCCGATCCGGCCGTGCCCCCGGCCTTGCTCGCCGCCTTGTGAGCGACCGTGCCGGCGCGGTCGGCGGCGCTCTTCGCGGTGTCGGACAGCCCGCTAACCGGCGCCGTGTCAGTAACATGTGACAGTCTGTCCTTCAATGTCGTACTCATGATGCCCTTTCGTTGAGCCGATGGTCGAGGCGTCCGGCCATGGAACTGGTGGTGTGCCTGGGTTCGGTCTGGTCAAGATCTGTGAAGTGTGCCGTACCCCGTCGGTGGGCTTCTCCAACGCGTCAACCTTCCGTAGCGTGTCACTCATACTTGGGTGACATGCCTGGGCTGTGCCCTTGGGAACGTGTACCCGGTGCCAACCATCGGTGATGGAATTCCCCCGCGGCGCCCGGCGCATACGATCGAGACCCATCCGGACGCCGGCTGACCAGGCACCCGCAGAGATCGATCTGAAGAGAAGAGAGGCTCATGGCCGAGGAGCTGTATGCGACGCTGCGGACGACTCAGGGGGACATCGAGATCCGCTTGTTCCCCGACCACGCTCCCAAGACGGTGCGGAACTTCGTCGGCCTCGCGACCGGCACGCAGGAGTGGACGGACCCGGCGACCGGTGCCAAGAAGACCGGCACGCCGCTGTACAGCGGAACGGTCTTTCATCGGGTCATTCCGAACTTCATGATCCAGGGCGGTGACCCGCTGGGCTCCGGTCGAGGCGGTCCGGGCTACCGGTTCGCCGACGAGTTCCATCCGGACCTGACCTTCAACCGGCCGTACCTGCTCGCGATGGCGAACGCCGGACCGGGGACCAACGGCTCGCAGTTCTTCGTCACGGTCGCGCCCACCGACTGGCTCAACCGCAAGCACACCATCTTCGGTGAGGTCACGCGGGGAACCGACGTGGTGGATGCGATTGCCAAGGCGCCGACCGGGGCGCAGGACCGGCCGAAGTCTGACATCGTCATCCAGGAGATCGTGATCGACCGCCGGTCCGCCTGACCGGCCGGTCCCCGCCTCGAACCCGGGAGTACGGCGCATGAGAGCTCCAGCCGCGCGGCGTGCGTGGTCGCCGGCCACCGCATGCGTACGGGCGGCCGGACGTGTTCACGTCAGCCGTACTCCTCGGGTGGCGATGCCGGCCGCCGGGGCGGCGTGGTGACAGCGAACCCGCCCGTCGAACCGCCCACGGATGACCAGCCGGGCGGCCCGGAGCAGCGCCCGGCTGGCTCGGGCCAGCCGGTGGCCGAGCCGGGGTGGCGACCCACGGTCGGCCCGGCGCCCGGCTGGTCGGGGTGGACTCCACCTTCCGGTCCCGGCGGCCCTCCCGCGGGCGGACCGCCCGCCGGCCGGCCGCAGCCACCCGGCGCCGCGGTGATCCCGTACTGCTACCGCCATCCGGACCGGGAGACCTACGTCTCCTGCCAGCGCTGCGGCCGGCCGATCTGCCCCGATTGCATGCGCCCGGCGGCGGTTGGCTTCCACTGCCCGGAGGAGGGCGACCGCTCCACGCCGCAGCGCCGAACGCGGACCACACTCGGTGGCCCGGCCCAGGTCGCCCGGCAGGGGCTGGTCACCCAGATCTTCATCGGCCTGTGCGTCGTCGCCTACATCCTGCAGGGCGCGCCCGGGTTGACCGGCCGCGGTACCTTCAACCGCTTCACCGGCGACTTCGCCATGATCGGCATCCGGATCGCGGCGGACGACCAGTACTACCGGCTGCTGACCGCGGCCTTCCTGCACGCCGGCGTGCTCCACATCCTGTTCAATATGTACGCGCTGTACCTGCTTGGGTTTCAGCTCGAGGCGATCCTCGGGCGGGCCCGGTACCTCGCGCTGTTCGTGGCAGGGGCGCTCGGTGGGAACACCCTGAGTTACGTGCTCGGTGACGGGTTCACCGTGTCGGTCGGCGCATCCACCGCGATCTTCGCGTTCTTCGCCGCCTACTACATCATCGCCCGCCGCCTGCGGGTTGACTCCCGGCAGATCCTCATCGTGCTCGGGATCAACCTCGCCATCACCTTCTCGTTCAGCAACATCGACAAATGGGGACATCTCGGTGGGCTGGCCGTCGGTGCCGTCATCGGTCTGATCTACGCCTACGTCTCGCCCCGCCGGGTGCTGCTCCAAGCGGGCGGGGTCGCCGCCGTGCTCGCGTTGCTGTTCGTCGCCGCGATCATCAAGTCGTCGACACTGGTGTAGCCCGACAGCTGTAGTCCGACAGCTGTAGTGCGGCAGCCCCGGTCGCGGGGGCGAGGACGGCCGCGACGCTTGCACGCCGCCGAGTAGCAGCTACCATTCGCTTTCTTGTCAATACTCATGGTAGCGATCTACGTGTGGTGGCGATAGCGTGATGGATGCCGTGGCACGGCGCGGGCAGGGGGAGCAGATGGCGTATTCACCGGTGCGGCGCAGCGGGGGCAGTCCCTTCCCGCCGATCGCCGAGTACGGATTCCTGTCCGACTGTGAGACGTCCTGTCTCGTTGCCCCCAGCGGCAACGTCGAGTGGATGTGCGTGCCCCGGCCCGACGCCCCGAGTGTCTTCGGGTCGGTGCTGGACCGGTCGGCCGGGGGCTTCCGTTTCGGTCCCGAGCGTACGCAGATCCCGGCCGGCCGGCGCTACCTCCCCGGGACAAACATTCTCGAGACCACCTGGCAGACGCCGAACGGCTGGCTGATCGTCACCGATTGCCTGGTGGTCGGGCGCTGGCATCGCACCCACAAGCGTTCGAACACGCACCGTCGGACGCCGAGCGACTGGGACGCCGACCACGTGCTGCTCCGGCTGGCTCGCTGTGAGCACGGCTCGGTGGATCTCAGCCTGGTGTGCGAGCCGAACTTCGACTACGGCCGCGAGCCCGAGTCCTGGCAGTACGAGGGGGAGGACTACTCCTCCGGCGTGATCAGCCATGCGGGCACCAACGTCACGCTGCGGCTGCGTACCGACCTGCGGCTCGGTTTCGACGGCCGGCGGGCACTGGCTCGCACCACGCTGCGGGAGGGGGACACTGCGTTCGTCGCGCTCACCTGGCGCCCGGAGGAGCCCCTGCTTCCGGACACCTACCTGCAGGCGTGCGTCGCCGTCGACCGGACAACGGAGTTCTGGCGCCAGTGGCTGTCGCGGGGAATGTTTCCCGACCATCCCTGGCGGCGCCATCTGCAGCGCAGCGCCCTCGCGCTGAAAGGACTGACCTACGCGCCGACCGGTGCTCTGCTCGCCGCCTCGACCACCTCGTTGCCGGAGACCCCGCGCGGCGAACGGAACTGGGACTACCGGTACAGCTGGATCCGCGATTCCACCTTCGCGCTGTGGGGCCTGTACACCCTCGGGCTGGACTACGAGGCCAACGATTTCTTCTCATTCATCGCCGACGTCGCCGAAAACGATGACGACGACATCCAGGTGATGTACCGGGTGAGCGGCGAGCCGAAGATCGATGAGGAGATCCTCGGTCACCTGTCCGGCTACGAGGGAGCCTACCCGGTACGGATCGGCAACGCAGCGGCACTGCAACGTCAACACGATGTCTGGGGCGTCGTCCTCGACTCCGTGTACCTGCACACCAAGTCCCGTGACTACCTCTCCGAACGGCTCTGGCCGGTGCTCGTGCGCCTCGTCGAGGCGGCGGCCACGCACTGGCGGGAGCCGGACCGCGGGATGTGGGAGGTGCGCGGGGCGCCGCAGCACTTCACCGTGTCCAAGATGATGTGCTGGGTCGCCCTGGACCGGGGTCGGCGGCTGGCGCAGATGCGGGGGGACGCCAAGACGGCGGCGCGCTGGCGGGCCGTGGCGGAGGAGATCCACGCCGAGGTGTGCGAGAAGGGTGTGGATCATCGCGGTGTGTTCACCCAGTACTACGGATCGAAGGCGCTCGACGCCTCACTGCTCCTGATTCCGCTGCTCGGGTTCCTGCCGGCGGCCGACGAACGCGTGAAGGCCACCGTGCTCGCGATCGCCGACGAGCTGACCGTCGACGGGCTGGTCCTGCGCTACCGCACGGAGGAGACCGACGACGGGGTCTCCGGCACCGAGGGCGCCTTCCTGATCTGCTCGTTCTGGCTGGTCTCCGCCCTGGTGGAGATCGGCGAGCTGACCCGTGCCCGGCAGCTGTGTGAACGGCTGCTGAGCCTCGCCAGCCCGCTGGATCTCTATGCCGAGGAGATTGATCCGGTCAGTGGCCGCCATCTCGGAAACTTCCCCCAGGCGTTCACCCATCTGGCCCTGATCAACGCGGTGATGTACGTGATCAGGGCCGAGGATGCCGAGGCCTACGCCCGGCCGTCCCCCTCGACCTGATCGTGCAGGCCGGTCCCGGGACGGGTAGCCACGGCGATCAGGCGAACCCGAGCGGGTCGTGGCACTAACGTGGGAGCCGTGGCCAGCCTGGAGGTTGTGGACAAGCGGGTCGAGGTCGTCCTGCGCGGGCTTGAACGGATCGGCGCGGTGCGCGGGGACGTCTCCGTGCGGCTCGACGAGGTACTCGACGTACGCCTGGCGGCGGACGCGTTCGCGGAAGTGCACGGATGGCGGGCGCCCGGGACCGGACTGCCGCGCGTCATGGCCCTCGGGACCTGGCGGTCGCGAGGCGGCAAGGAGTTTGTCGCTGTCTACCGCGGCCGGCCCGCGGTCGTGGTGGAAGTCCGCCCGGGCGGCGAGTTCCGGCGCCTGATCGTCGCAACCGGCGACGCCGAACGCACCGTGGCGCGTCTGCGCAGGGCGGTCATCGCGCGCTGACGGCCCGGGACCCGGACCCGGCGTCAGGGCCGGCCGTCAGTCGGCCTCGGCCCTGGCCCCGGACCCGAGGATCGCCTCGGCTTCCACTTCGACGACCCAACGCTCGTCGAGCAGTCCCGCAACGACGACCAGTGTGGCGGCTGGGCGGATCGCGGCGAACAGCTCGCCGTGGACGGCGCCGACGGCCGGAGCGTGGGCGGGATCGGTGATGAACATCCGGGTACGGGTGACGTCACCGAGATCGGTGCCCGCCTCGCGCAGTGCGGTGCGGATGATCTCGAAGCACCGCCGGGTCTGCAGCTCAGCGTCCGGTGGAACCGTGTCGTCCGGCCACACCGGCCCGGTCCCGCTGACGAACACGCGTTCGCCTACCCGGAGCGCCCGGGAGAACCCGATCGTGGCTTCGTAGGGTGAGGAGCCGAAAATCTTCTGACGTTCAGGATGTAGAAGGATACTCTGGGTAATCAGTGATCAAGATGGAAGTATCCACACTTGTGGACAACGGTTGTGGATGAATGACACGGCTGGAAGCTCCGGTGGTTGTGCCGGGCGTGGCCATTGGGCGTCTGGCGTTCGGGCCGGCTATCGCCACTGGGTCGACACGGCCAGCCCGACGACGACAAAACCAAATCCGATAAGGATGTTCCAGCCGCCCAGCCCCTCCATCCCCAGGACGCCGCCGTTGGAGAAGTAGTAGACGAGCAGGTAGGCGATCCCGAGCAGGAAGAACGCGAGGATCAGACCGCCGAACCAGGGCGGGGACGGCGGCTTCCGCTTGCGTGCCGACGCGCCCGCGGTGGTGGTCGGGGTCGGCTTCTTGGGCTTGCGGCGTCGTGACTCGGGCACTGCGGAACTCCTCGATGGCCGTACGTGGACGAGGGCGGCGACCGCCGTCGCCGTCCTCGTCCGGCCACCGGCGGTCTCGCGCTGGGTACCAGCGTAGACAGGGCGTCCGTGGAAACGCCGTTGCGTACCGGCCGGCGGGATTCACCTCCGGTCGGTGCCCGGGCGACGCTGGCGTCGCGGCCGGTGCCGGGGCGATCAGACCGATGTGGCATCGAGAGCGCCATCGGCCGCGTAGCCTGCGCTGGAGGCGATACCTCCGACGCGGCGGACGGATCGCCCGGCCGGGCTGGCTGTGGCATGGTCGCGTGCCGCCCCCGGCGATCCACCGGCAGGCGTGGGTGAACCGTCCAGCGGTGCACCAAGGGAGGTTGGGGACAACGGTGCACGGCGGGCTACGGCCCTGGCCCTGGCCGGGGAGCCGGTCGCGGCGGGTGATCTGGGCGGTGTCGCTGTTCTGGGCCGGCGTGCTGTCCGGCGTCGTGGTGCTGGACGGCGGCCCGTTCGATCGGGCCGGCCCGCGGGACACCGCCGCTTGGGCGGCCCAGGAGCGGGCGGGAGTCGCGCAGGTTATCGACGAGGAGGCGCGCCGGGTGGCCGACCGCCGTGCCGGGCTGGACGCCGAGTCGCGGCGGCGCGCGACCACGGCGCAGGCCGTCCCGCCAGGGGCCCCAGGCTCCGCGCGCGGGACCGATGCCGCCGCCCGGTCCCTGGTCGAGCGGCTGGCCGGTCCCGCGGGGTTGGCCCCGGTGCGCGGGCCGGCGCTGACCGTCGAGCTGGACGACGCCCCGCGGGAGGGCCGGGGTGGCCCGTACGCCCCCGGCGTGCCCGCCCCGAGGCCCGACGATCTCATCGTGCATCAGCAGGATGTCCAAGCGGTCGTGAACGCGCTGTGGGCCGGCGGCGCCGAGGCGATGAGCATCATGGATCGCCGGGTGACGGCACTGACGGCGGTCCGCTGCGTCGGGAACACTCTTCTGCTGCACGGCGAGGTCTTCTCCCCGCCGTTCCGGATCACGGCGATCGGGGAGGTCGCTGCGTTGCGCTCCAGCCTGCGGGCCAATCCACAGGTTACGATCTACCGGCAGTACGCCGACGCCTACCGGCTGGGATACCGCGTCGAGGAGGCCGCCGACAGCCGGTTACCCGGCTACGACGGGCCGATGATCGACCTGTCCGGCACCGCCAGGCGCGGCTAGGAGAACGCCGCCGTCCGCAGGGTCTCGACCTCGGCGGACAGCCCCGGTGCGAGCCTGCGCGCCGCGCCGCCGTCGCCGCACTGGTCCAGCCAACGGGCGAGGATCAGGTGGCCGCCCTGGGTGAGGACGGACTCCGGGTGGAACTGCACGCCCTCGAGCGGGAGCCGCCGATGGCGCAGCGACATCACCACGCCACTTTCGGTCCGGCCGGTCACCTCGATTTCCTCGGGGAGGGTGTCCTCCTCGACGGCCAGCGAGTGGTAACGAGTCGCGATGAACGGCGACGGCAGGTCCGTGAGAACGCCGGTCCGGTCATGGTGGACGACCGAGGTCTTGCCGTGCAGCAACTCCGGGGCGCGGTCGACGGTAGCGCCGAACGCGACCGCGATCGCCTGATGGCCCAGGCACACCCCGAGCAGCGGCACACCGCCCGACGCGCAGGCTCGCACCATGGGAATGCTCACGCCGGCCGCCTCGGGCGTACCCGGTCCCGGGGAGAGCAGGACCCCGTCGACGCCGAGCGCGGCGAGGTCGGCCGGCGTCATCTCGTCGTTGCGGCGCACGATGCATTCGGTCTCGAGCTGGCCCAGGTACTGGACAAGGTTGAAGACGAACGAGTCGTAGTTGTCGATCACCAGGATGCGCATCAGATCGTGACCTCCCGCGGCATCAGGCACCCTGCCGTGGGCGGCCGCAGTCCCATACTGCCTGAGCAGCCACGACCGCCTCCGTCGGCGCGACGACCTCAGGTGCCGCCACCGCCGTTGCGGCCGCCCAGCAGCCCCCCCAGGCCGCCCGGCCTCGTCGTGGCCGGTGTCCCAGGGGTGGGATTACCCGTCGGGCTCGGCGAGGTGCTGGTCGGTTCCGCGGTCGGGGTGGGCCCGGTCGGCGTCTCGGTCGGGGTCGGCGGCGCGGTGGTCTGGATCTGCTGGGCGACGGACAGCGTGATGGTCGAGCCCCGAGGGACGTTGCCGCCGGACGGGCTCTGGTCCACGACCGTCCCCGGCGCCACGTTGTTGTTCGCGACGTTCTGCCGGGCCGCGTTCAGCCCGTAGCGGCCGAGTTCGGCGACGGCATTGTCGTACGTGCGGTTGCGCACGTCGGGAACGTTGACGTTCGGGCTGACCACGTTGAGCGTGACCGTGCTGCCGGGCTTGACGGCCGTACCCGGCTGCGGATCGGTGCTGTTCACCGTGCCGACCTTCTGGCCGGTCGGGTTGGCGTAGGCCATCGAGTTCGGGACCAGCCCCAGCGCCCGTAGCGCCGCCTCGGCCTCGGCCTGGGTCTTCCCGAGCAGGTCGGTGGGGATCTGGACGTCGTCGGCGGCCTTGCCGATCGACAGGGTGATCATCCCCTTGGCGGCGACCTCCTTGCCCTCGGCCGGGTCGACCGCCGTGACCCGGCCGGCCATGTCCGGTGAGTCGACCAGCTTCGTGACCACATCCCCCCCGAAGCCGGCGCTCTGCAGCCGGGCGCGGGCCTGCTCCTCGTTCTGCCCGACGAGGCCGGTCGGGACGAGGATCTTCTTCGTGGAGGCGGTGTTGTGACCGGAGCTGAGGAAGGTCGTGGCGAGCAGGACGACGGCGACGAAGACGATGACGATTCCGAGACCCGCGAGGATGTACTTCCACGCCTGGGAACGCTCCTGATCGGGAACGGCCCGCCGGTCGATGGCCCCGGTCACGTCGTAGCGGTCGAACGGACCGGTGCCGAAGCGGCCGTCGTCGTAGGGCACGTCGCGGTAGGTGGTCTGGTCGTCGTCGCGGTAGTCGTCGTCGCGGTAGCGGTCCCGGGTGGGGTAACCCGCTCGGTCACCGCGGCTGAGGACCGCCGTGCCGGCAGCGGCCGGGCCGAGGGTGGTGGCGGCCCCGCCCGCGCCACCACCTCCCATCATGGCGTGCACGCGTCGTCCGGCCAGCGCCCGTTCCAGATCGTCGCGCATCTCACCCGCGGTGCCGTAGCGGTCGTCGGCGTCCTTCTCCATCGCCTTGAGGACGATCGCGTCGGCCTCGGGGGAGATGCCGCGATCGTGAGCGGACGGCGGCGGCGGGTCCTCCCGCACGTGCTGGTAGGCCACGGCCACCGGGTTGTCCCCGCGGAACGGCGGCGATCCGGTGAGCAGTTCGTAGAGCAGCACCCCGGTGGTGTAGACGTCGCTGCGGGCGTCGACGCGGGCTCCTCGGGCCTGTTCCGGGGACAGGTACTGAGCGGTGCCGATCACCGCGGCCGTCGCGGTCATGGTCGAGGAGGTCGCGGTGGTGGCGCGGGCGATGCCGAAGTCCATGACCTTGACTGAGCCGTCCGGGCTGAGCATCACGTTCGCCGGCTTGATGTCGCGGTGGATGATCCCCATCCGGTGGCTGTAGTCCAAGGCGGCGCAGACGTCGGAGGTGATCTCCATGGCGCGGCGTTCGGTGAACCGGCCCTCAGTCTGCAGCGCGTCGCGCAGGGTCCGTCCCTCGATGAACTCCATCACGATGTAGGGGATCTGCGCCCCGTTGATGATGTCCTCGCCCGTGTCATACACCGAGACGATCGCGGGATGGTTCAGCGCGGCCGAGGACTGTGCCTCGCGGCGGAACCGGGCGAGAAAGGTGGGATCACGGGCGAGGTCCGGGCGCAGCGTCTTGATGGCGACCTCACGGCCGAGCCTGATGTCACGGCCGCGGAAGACCTCCGCCATGCCGCCATAGCCGATGCCCTCGCCCAGCTCGTAACGCCCGCCGATGATCTGTGGCCCAGCCCCCGGGGCATACATCTCCGTCACGTCGGTCACGAATACTCCCCTGCCGTCGCCCCTCCCGCGCCGGAAATCGCCGACCCGGCGTTACCGCTGACGATTTCACCACCGATTGCGGTTGCGTACACCACCCCCGGTGGTGTGGTCGCGGAGTTCGATTCGGAATTGCTGTTGGAGAACAACCTGTTAGTCGCGAATGCGACGATCACCACGGTGAGGATCAGCAGAATGATCAGAAGCGGCAGTGGCAGGGCGGGACGGGAGGCTGTCTCCGGCCGGTGCCGTCGAGCAGCTCGCCCCTCCCAGCCCGGCCGCAGATCATCCTGGCCGTCCGGGCCGGACGGGCCCGGGGGGCCGCCGGGGGTACGGGCCCACGGCGGCGGACCCGGGTGGTAGGCGGTGCCGGGGCCGCCGTAGGGCGGGCTGTGCAGGGCCGTTGCAGGTACGTCGGGTCCGCCGAGCATGGCTCCCGGGCCATCGGGAACCGCCTGGGCTTTGTCCGACGGAGCGCCGGTGCGCCCCGGTCCACTGGTGCGAGCGGACGGTGGCGGTGCGGCCACCCAGGACGGTGGTCGGGTGCGCGAGGTGGATCGGGGCGGGCGAGCGGCGGCACCAGCGGGCGGGAGGACGGCGCCCGGCCCCGGATGGTGGGCGGTCGCATCCGGTGTGCTGGGCCAGCGCGCCGGCTCCGGGCTCCACAGGCTGCGCCGGATCCCGGCCGCCGAACGTGCGAATGCCCCCGCCGAACTGGGCCTGCGCGCGGGGTCCTTGGCCATCGCCGAGTCCACCAGGGCCCGCACCTGGTAGGGGATGTCGGTCGGCAGCGGGGGCGGGGTGTCCTGCTGGTGGGCCATCACGACCACGATGGGGTTGCGGTCGTCGAAGGGGCGGCGACCGGCGAGGCACTCGTACGCGACGACGCCGAGCGAGTAGACATCGCTCGCCGGTGTCACCGGACGCCCGGACGCCTGCTCGGGGGACACGTAGTAGGCCGTCCCCATCATGATGCCGGTGGCGGTGAGCGGCGCGGCGTCGACCGCGCGGGCGATCCCGAAGTCGGTGACCTTCACCGCGCCGTCCGGGCGCAGCAGCAGGTTGCCGGGCTTGACATCGCGATGGACCACGCCGAGGGCGTGCGCGGCCTGCAACGCGTCGGCTGCCTGCCCGAGGATGTCCAGCGTGCGCTCCGGGGACAACCGCTTCTCCCGGTGCAGCGCGGCGGAGAGGGGCTCCCCCTCCACCAGCTCCATAACCAGGTAGGCGGTCGGGTAGTCGTCGGAGGTCGCAACCTCGCCGTAGTCATAGACCGAGGCGACGCCCGGGTGTGACAGCCGGGCGGCATGGCGGGCCTCGCCGCGGAACCGCACCAGGAACGACTCGTCGCTGGCGTACTCCGGGCGCAGCAGTTTCACCGCGACGGGGCGGCCGAGGGTCTGGTCCAGGCCACGCCAGACCTCACCCATGCCGCCGGCGGCGATCCGCCCGTTCAGGCGGTACCGGTTGTCGAGGACGGTGTTCGGCGCCGCGGCGCCGGCGAAGGGCTGCGACGGGGAGATGGGATTGCCCGGGGAGTTGTTCATGGCTTGTCCAATGCGGCCTGTATGACCTTTTTCGCGACGGGGGCGGCGACGGCACCACCGGTACCCAGCTCGCCGCCGCCGTCCTCGACGATGACGGCAACCGCGATCTTCGGGGTGTCCGTCGGGGCGAACCCCACGAACCAGGCGTGCGGCAGACTGGTACCGTGCTCGGCGGTCCCCGTCTTCCCGGCGACGGTAACGCCGCCGATCTGCGCCCGCCGACCGCTCCCCGACGTCACCACGCTTTCCATCATGGTCGTGAGCTGGGCGGCCACCTCGCTGCTCACCGGTTCACCGAGTTTCTCCGGCTCGGTTTTACTGATCCTCTTGAGGTCCGGGCTGCGCAGTTCGGACACGAGATAGGGCTTCATCTCCGTGCCGTCGTTGGCGATCGCCGCGACCACCTCCGCCATCTGTAGGGGCGTGACCCGGACGTCGTACTGGCCGATCGCTGACTGCGCGGTCTGCGCGGCGTCGAGCTTGGCGGGGAAGACGCTACGGGCCTGTTGCAAGGGGAAGTCGGGGAAGGTCGCGTTCAGGCCGAAGGCCTCGGCCTGCCGGCGCAGGGTGTCGGCACCGAGATCGATGCCGAGCTGTGCGAACGCGGTGTTACAGGAGATGGTGAGCGCGTGAATGAGGGTGTCGGTCTCGCCGTCGCCGCAGCGTTCGCCGCCGAAGTTCGGTAGCCGCACGGTGCTCAGCGGGAGCGGTAGCTCGTCGGGTGCCGCGACGCGGGTGTCCGGCGTCCTGCCTTGTGACAGTGCGGCGGCGGCGGTGATGAGCTTGAAGGTTGAACCGGGCGGATAGGTCTGCTGGGTCGCCCGGTTCAGCAATGGTTGATCCGGATTGCCCGACAGCAGCCCATAGGCGTTGGCCGCGGCCTTCTCGTCATGGGCCGCCAGCGCGTTCGCGTCGTAGGACGGGTTGGTGACCATCGCCAGGATCGCGCCGGTCGACGGCTCGATGGCGACCACCGCGCCCTTGCGGTTGTCGAGCGCCTCCGCCGCAGCCTTCTGGACGGCGGGGTTGATCGTAGTGACCACGGAACCGCCGCGCCGCTCCGCGCCGGTGAACAGGCCGGTCACCCGGCTCGCGAGCAGCCGGTCGTCGTCTCCGGACAGGAAGACGTCCTCGGACCGCTCCAGGCCGGCCGCCGTGAACAGCGTGTAGTAGCCGGTGACGTTGGAGTAGAGCTGCCCGGCCGGATACTGCCGCTGATACTTGTACTGGTCGTTCGACGGCACCGAACGTGCGATCTCCACGTCACCGGCGACGATCGCGCCCCGCTGTCGTTCCAGGCGCTCGGTGATCTGACGCCCGTTCGTCGGCTGGGACTTGAGGCTGCCCGCCTCGCCCACCTGGAGCCAGTTCGCATTCACCAGGAGCGCGGCGAAGAGGATCATGCAGGCGACGGCGACCTTGCGCACCGTGCGGTTCATGTCGTCTTCACCACCTGGGTGGGACTCTCGGCAACCGCGCCCGGGTCGAACAGGGGGGCATCCGGCACCGGTTCGGGTGCGCGGCGGGCGGCGTCGCTGACCCGCAGCAGCAACGCGATGATCGCGGCGTTGGCCACGATGGACGACCCGCCGTAGGAGACGAACGGCAGCGTGAGCCCGGTCAGCGGGATGAGCCGCATGACCCCGCCCACCTGCACGAACACCTGCAGCGCCAGGGTGAAGGACAGCCCGGCCGCCAGCAGTTTGCCGAACGGGTCCTTCGCGCCGAGGGCCGCGCGCATCCCGCGCAGCACGACCAGGGCGTACATCATCAGGATGGCCATGACGCCGGTGAGACCGAGCTCCTCACCGAGGCTCGCCATGATGAAGTCGGTGTTCGCGAACGGCACCTTCTGCGGGTGCCCCTCCCCGAGCCCCGTACCGGTGATGCCACCGGCGGCGAAGCCGTAGAGACCCTGCACGAGCTGGTACGACGTGCTCGACGGGTTGTCACCGTCGAAGGCGTGCACCCAGCCGTCCACCCGGACCTGGACATGGCTGAACATACTGTGCGCGATCACGGCACCGAACAGGAACAGCACGAAGCCGACCACGACCCACGATGCCCGCTCGGTGGCGACGTAGAGGACGACCATGAACATTCCGAAGAACAGCAGGGACGAGCCGAGGTCCTTCTGCACGATCAGGATGCCCAGGCTCGCTAGCCACGCCACCAGCACCGGTCCGAGGTCGCGGGCGCGCGGGATCCCCATCCCGAGAAAGGACCGGGAGGCCACCGAGAGGACCTCGCGTTTGTTGACCAGATAGCCGGCGAAGAAGATCAAAAGAATGATCTTCGAGACTTCGCTCGGCTGGAAAGAGAACGGCCCGATCCGCAGCCAGAGGCGCGCGCCGTTGATGGTCGCGCCGATGCCCGGCGCGATCGGCAGCACCAGACCGACCAGACCGACCAGGCCGGCCGTGTAGGCGTACCGGGCGAGCGAGAGGTGATCGCGTACCAGCGCCAGCACCAGGATGAAGACGATGACCGCCAGCAGGGTCCAGACGAGCTGCGTCTGCGCGGCACCGGGCGGGATGTGGGTTCCCGCCCGCTCGGCGGCATCCGCCTTGGCGAGGTCGAGCCGATAGATCATGACCAGGCCCAGGCCGTTGAGCGCGACGACGACCGGGAGCAGCACCGGGTCGGCGGCCGGCGCGAACCTGCGTACCGCCAGGTGGGCCAGTGCCCACAGGCAGAAGAAGCCGAGACCGATGGAGAAGATCCCGAGCGAGATCTGGCCGATGTCGGCGAAGGTCAACGCGGCGAGCGCGCTGGTTGCGAGCGCACCAGCGAAGATCATCAGGATGAGCTCCCGGCGCCGGTACGGCGGGAGGTTGGTGCCGGTGGGCAGCGGGAAGCCGGCGAAGGTCGCGGTGAGGTCCGCCGACCTCGGCCTGCGTAGCGGAGGTAGGGGGATCGGCGGGCGAGTCATCGCTGGCCTGAGATCACGGTGAGGGGATGGGGACGGGTGTGGTCGGGCATCCTGGGACCGTGACGCCGGCACCGGTCGCCGGCTGGCACAGGGGAGTGGACAGGAGGGAGGAGTCCGAGATGCCCGACGGCACCTTGGAACGGTCGGTCGGACTCGGGCTCGGTGACGGGAATACGGCGGGTATGGCCGAGGTACGCAGGCGCGAGATGATCTTCTCCGCATCGTCACGGCTGCCGGCGCGGATGCCTCGTCGGAGCTCCGCCTGATCGGGCTCCGCAACCTCCGACAGTGGCTGACGACGGGAGAGCACTACCGAGGACAGCGGAATGCCCTTCACGCCCTGGAAGAGGGCGACGTGTTCATCGTCGACGCCGACATAATACTGCCCGCGCACGTAGGTCCACCCGGCCGCAGCACCGGCCACGATGAGCAAGAACACCACGGTGGAGACGAACAGGACCCGCCGGCCGGAGCGCCGTCCTCCGGATCCTTCCGGGTCGGAGTCGTCGCCATCGCCGTCGTCGTCGCCGCGATCGCTGGCCTGCGCCTGGCGGTCCCGCCGGTGGAAGCCCGGCCGACCGATACGGGCCGCCTTCGCCGCCGCGGACTCGTGGTCGGGATACTGGGGATTCGGCCCGCTGCGGGCCGGCGACGCCCCGGGGACCGCCCGCTTCTCGGCCGCCGCGCCGGCCACGAGAGGATAGGGCTCCGCCTCGCCGTGGTCCTCCTCGATGTCGGCGACCACGACGGTGATGTTGTCCGGGCCACCGCCCTTGAGGGCCAGGTCGACCAGCTGGTCGACCGCCTCCTGTGGGGTGGGCAGCAGCAGCGTCTCGAGGATCGTCTCCTCGCTTACCACCCCCGACAGACCGTCGGTGCACAGCAAGTAGCGGTCTCCCGCGATCGCCTGGCGCACGGAGAGGTCGGGTTCGACCTCCCGACCGTCGAGCGCCCGCATCAGCAGCGAGCGCTGCGGGTGGGTGTTCGCCTGCTCGGGGGTGATCCGACCCTGGTCCACGAGATCCTGCACCAGGGTGTGATCGTGGGTGACCTGGCTGAGGACGCCGTCGCGCAGCAGGTAGGCCCGGGAATCGCCGACGTGCAGGACCCCGAGCATGTCACCGGAGGAGAGCACGGCGGTCACCGTGGTGCCCATGCCGTCCAGCGCGCTGTTCTCCAGCGACATCTCGCGCAGCTGCCGATTGGCGTCCCGGACGGCCTCGTTCAGCTCCGTCACGAGATCGTCACTGTCGATCGCGTCGTCGAGATCCGCCAGGCGGGAGATCACCGTCGAGCTGGCGACCTCCCCCGCAGCATGACCACCCATGCCGTCGGCCACCGCCAGCAGGCGGAGCCCGGCATAGGCCGAATCTTCGTTTCCTTCCCGCACGTGCCCGACATCCGAGCGGACGGCGAAGTGAAGCCTGAGGCTCACCGGTGGAGCTCCAGGACCGTCTTCCCGATCCTGACCGGCGCGCCGAGAGGTACCGGCATGGGACTGGTCACCTTCGTACGGTTGAGGAATGTGCCATTGGTCGAGCCCAGGTCCTCCACGAACCACTGCCCGTCGTGGGGCACGAGTCTCGCATGCCGCCCGGATGCGAAGTCATCCTCGAGAACCAGGGTCGAGTCCTGTGCCCGTCCGATGGTGACAGGTGCCGTTCCTAGCGGGATCGTTGTGCCGGTCAAGGGACCTTTGGTCACCACGAGTTTGCTAGGTGTCTGTGGCTTGCGTGGAGGTTGGGGCGGGGTGCGCGGCGGCGTCGGCCGGACCATGGGGGGCGGCTCGCGCCGCTGCTGACGCTTGGTGGGGCCGAACATATCCAGCCGGACGGCGCGCACGGCGACCAGAACGAATCCCCAGAGGAGGGCAAGGAATCCGATCTTGACAACCAGCAGTACGAGTTCGCTGGGCTCGGTGGGGTCCATCGGGCGCTACCAGCCTCGATCCGATCTGGGTCGGTCACGTCGACCATCCCCGCCGGGAGGCTCCGCGGCGGCGCGGGCGGCGCGGCCGGGGAGGTCCGTGTCGGCGTCGTACACGTCGTCGAGGGATTCGAGCCCATCGGGCGGCGAACCGGAGCCGGGCCGGCGGCCGGGATTGCTCGGCTCGCGGTAGGGGTCGGCGCGCCGTGCAGGGTCGGATCGCCGAGGAGCGTCGTCGCGTCCCCCACGCCCGTCACGGGGATCACGGTGATAGGGGTCACGACCGCCGCGGTCGCGCGGCTGGTCGTAGCCGTGATCCCGTTCCGGTGTCCGGTCTCGGTACGGGTCCATCCGGTTCTGGTATGGATCGTCCCGGTTCTGGTATGGATCGTCCCGGTACCCCGGCACACCGCGCCGATCACGATCGGCGTACGGGTCGACGCGGCCGGCGCGGGGCGACGAGCCGCGCCGGTACGGGTCGTCCGGGGCGGGCGTGGGACGGCGGTCCGGCGGGATGGTCTCCCGGCCCCCGGCCTGGGCCGGCGGAGGTGTCCCACGGGCGCCCGCGCGCGCCGGGCCATTCCCCCGTCCGTCCTCGCGACGGAAGATGATCGTCGCGGTACCGAGTTCGATCTTGTCCCCGTTGACCAGCTTGACCTGCGTCGCCGCGCGACCGTTGACCAGGCTGCCGTTGGTGGACCCGGCGTCGACGTAGAGGAACTGCCCGTCGGGAAGCCGGCGTATCTCGCCGTGGCGACGAGACACACCGGTGTCGTTCAGGCGGATGTCGCACTCGACGCTGCGGCCGATCACGGTCGTCTCGGCGTCCAAGGGATACTCCCGTTCCCCTCCGCCCGCGGGCCCTCCCGGGGCCTTCGTGGTGATGACGAGGTGCGGGGTGCCGGGAGCGCCCGGTCGGGGAGGGCGTGCGCGCCGTCCAGTCACCGCTCCCGGGTCCGCGGCGGCCACGCTGCTGCGGATCCGGAAGACGCCGACATCGAGATCGGTGGCCTCGGACATCCGCACGGACACCGGGCCGACGAAGGTGTAGCGCTGCTCGGCCGCATGCTCGCGGACCATCTCGGCGAGCTCGTCGCACAGTGCCCGGTCGTAGGGGGAGAGCCGGGCGAAGTCGCCGCCGGCGAGTTCGACGGCGAACTCGTTGGGCACCAGCACCCGGTTCGAACTGACCGCCCGCCGATCGTCGGTTTCCCGGGCCAACGCGCTGGCGATCTCGACGGGCTCGACTCCGCCCTTGAACACCTTCGCGAACGCACCCTCGACGAGGCCGCCCAGGCGCCGTTCGAAGCGTTGTAGCACGCCCATGCTCGACCTCCCTTCTCCCGGTCTGTGAGATCGTATGCCCCCGAGCGCGGACGTCCCACGGCTCGGCAGCTTGACATGTTCGCGACGGGCCCGACCCCCCTCCGTGAAGGACATCTCCGGCGTGGTAGCGTGTCGTCTGGTCGAGAGATAGTCCCACTCGGGCGAGTGGCGGAATGGCAGACGCGCACGGTTCAGGTCCGTGTGTCCTAGCGGACGTGGGGGTTCAACTCCCCCCTCGCCCACGCAAGTCCCTGGTGGCGCGTGCTGCGCCGTTGGGGACTTTCGTCATGCTGGTCGGGGGGCCGAGCCCCCCGAACCCCCCTCGCAAGTCTCTGGTGGCGCGTGCTGCGCCGTTGGGTGGGGTGCGGGCGTCCCCTCTCCGGCTGTGGAGAGGCTCAGCCGGCGGGGCTGCCCACCGACGGCGGGGAGGCGTCCTCGATGCGCACCGCGTAGTCCTCGATCACCGGATTGGCCAGCAGGGTTGAGGCCAGGTGCTCGACCCGGGCCAGGACCGCGCCGTCGAGGTCCGTGCCCTCCTCCAGCTCCAGCTCGAAACGCTTGCCCTGGCGGACCCCGACGATGCCACTCACGCCGAGGCGCGGCAGCGCGGCGAGCACCGCCTGCCCCTGCGGGTCGAGAATCTCCGGCTTGAGCATCACATCCACCACAACCCTGGTCACACCCGCGGACACTACCGGTCGAGCGACGTATGAGCCGGATCTCGCCCGCCCGGGGCGTACAGATCTGGTAGGCGATCTCGGATAATGCGGGCTTCCCGGGGAACACGGCCCTTAAGCTTGGCCGGTGTCGTTCTGGCGGGCGCCCGTCCCGGTCGTCGGGTTCGATCTCGATCTGACCCTGTTGGATGCCCGGCACGGGATCCGGGCGACCTTCGCCGTCCTGTCCGCTGAGACCGGGGTGGCGGTGGACGCCGAGACGGTCGTCGCCCGGCTCGGCCCGCCGCTGGAGACGGAGCTCGCCCACTGGTTCCCGCCGGCCGATGTCACGGCCGTGGCGGCCCGCTACCGCGAGCTCTACACGGTCCACGCGGTGCCGGCGTCGCTGCCGATGCCGGCCGCGGTGGCCGCGGTGGAGGCGGTGCGGCGGCTCGCCGGCCGGGTGGTGGTCGTCACCGCGAAGAGCACGGCACTGGCCCGGGCGAGTCTGGACCGGATCGGCATCACCGCCGACGTGGTGGAGGGAGCCCGGTTCGCGCAGGCGAAGGGCGAGGCACTGCGCGCCCACCGCGTGGACATCTTCGTCGGTGACCACGTCGGCGACATGGTCGGCGCCCGCGACGGCGACGCTCTCGCCGTCGGGGTCGCCACCGGGCCCTGCTCGGCCGCTGATCTGCTCTCCGCCGGCGCCGATGTCGTCCTCCCCCGGCTGGCTGACTTCCCGCCCTGGCTGGTTGACGAGGCCCGGCGCCGACGACAGCAGGGCTGACGCCGCGACGCGGTCGACGCGGTCGGCCCGGCCGGGGCCCGCACCCCCGGCCGTGAGATCAAGGAACTATCGGGAACGGGTGACGGGGTCTGTCCGCGGACCGGTGCCGTCCCCGGGGTGGTCGCCGTCCCCGGGGGCCCCGTGGTCGGGCGGATGCGGGTTGTTCACGTAGAGATCGGGATCGCTCTCCTCGGGAATCCGGGATCGGGCGGCGGCGAGCACCCCCATCAGCGCCACGGCGAACCCGATGGTCAGTCCGCCGCTGGCGACGGCGTTCAGCCAGGTCGGCAGATTCTCGGCACCCAGGAAGAAGGGGATCACCGCCGCCGCCGTGGCGACCAGACCGGTGCCGAAGAGCACGGCCCCGACCCGGACCAGCCGATCCGCCCAGGTCACCGGCGGCGGGGTCCCGACCGGAGCCGTGGCCTCGTTTACCGCACCGTCGGCCACGGGTCCGGCCTGCCCGGACGAGGGTTTCGCCGACACGTGCGACAGCCTACGAGGACGTGTGCCGAACGCGGGCCAGGCCACCATCACGGGAAAGGGGCTCACTCGACAGCCGATCGCTACCGAAGACGCACGCGACGTGCGGCCGACGGATAGCCTGGGAATCACTCATCTTCCGTTGCGTTGTCCTGCCGTTACACAGAACGAGGTCGCCCGTGCCCACCGGCAAAGTCAAGTGGTTCGACGTCGACAAGGGCTTCGGCTTTCTCAGCCGGGACGACGGCGGCGACGTCTTCGTGCACAAGGCCGCCCTGCCCGCCGGGGTCGACCGGCTGAAACCCGGCGACCGGGTCGAGTTCGGCGTCGCCGCCGGGCGGCGTGGCGACCAGGCACTGTCGGTCCGGCTGCTGACCGCCCCGCCGTCGGTCGCCAAGGCGGCTGCCCAGGCCGCGCGGCGCAGTCCGGACGAGCTGCACAGCATGGTCGAAGACATGATCAAGGTGCTGGACGACGTGCAGCGGGACCTTCGTCGCGGCCGGTATCCCGACCGGCGGACCGCCCAGCGGGTCGCCAAGGTCGTGCACGCCGTCGCCAACGAGTTGGAGGTCTAGGCCGGCGGCAGGAAACTGACCCGTCGGCCGCACCCGGTGCACACCGCGACCTGGGCGCCAGGTTCCTCGTCGGACGCCGCCAGGTGGGTCCATCGAATCCGCTGTTCCCATCACATCAGCGACACCGACCGAGCCAGCCACATCAATCAGGATCCGGGCATGAGCCGAGATCGAGCCCTTCATCAGATTGGCCACACTGGTACGCACCGGTTCACGATGCCTCCTCGGTTGCGGCCTCATCCGCCGCGGCCTGCGCGCCGTGGCGGCAACACATTGTCGGGGAGCCGACCGGTCCCGTCGGCGGGGAGCCCGCGTGCGACTGGAAGCGTTGGCAGTGCGGCAGACTGCAAACGTAGACCAGACCGAACCATGAGCAGCCCCGCAGCCGGCCGTGGTGGCATCGCCGAGGGCCGTCCCACCTCCGCTGATCGGCGGAGGGCACGGATCGGCGGTCGGAACGGGGCGTCGGATCGGGATTTGAGAGGCATTCGTGTGACAAGCAGTGGACAGCGGTCGTGATCACAGCCGTGCGGTGCTGACCGTGGCCGACAACGCCGCACGCATGGGTTCCGGCCGCTCCGAACCAGGTGATCCGCTCAATCCACACGAGCCCCGGTCGGTCGGCCCCTATGTTTTGCTCAGCCGGCTGGGGGTCGGCGGCATGGGCACGGTCTACCTGGCGAGGAACCGGGCCGGACGGCGGGTTGCCATCAAGGTCATCAGACCGGATCTGGCTGCCGACGAGGAGTTCCGCCGCCGGTTCCGGGCCGAGGTCGAAGCGGCACGCAAGGTCGCTCCCTTCTGCACCGCCGAAGTCCTGGACGCGGATCCGAATGCGCCCGCGCCGTACCTCGTCACCGAGTTCATCGACGGGGTCCGGCTGGACATGCAGGTCGACAAGGGCCCGCTGACCTCGTCGACCCTGACCGGACTGGCCGTGGGGGTCGCGACGGCGCTTACCGCGATCCACAGCGCAGGCCTCGTCCACCGGGATCTCAAGCCCAGTAACGTGATGCTCTCACTGTCCGGGCCACGTGTGATCGATTTCGGGATCGCGCAGGCCCTCGAGGGCGCGAAGGCGAAGCCCACGGCCTGGGGCTTCGGCTCCGCCGGGTGGATGGCGCCCGAACAGGTGCACGGCCAGCCCATCGGTCCGGAGGCGGACGTCTTCGCCTGGGGCATCCTCATCGCCTACGCCGGTACCGGCCGCCACCCGTTCGGCGACGGTACGGACATCGACCTCGGCATGCGCATCGTCGGGTCCGCCCCGGACCTGCGTGGTCTGCCGCAGCCGTTGGTCGGCCTGGTCAGCGCGGCTCTGGCCAAGCATCCCGACGACCGGCCGAGCGCCCGGGACCTGCTGCTGCGGCTCATCGCGCAGCCACCCTCCCGCGGTACCGGTGCCATCGGCGAGGCGATGGGTCAGGCCGAGGAGCTCCTGAGCCGAACCGGCGAGGTGCCCCGCGCCGCGCCGACCCGGATCGGCGCGGCGACCTCGGCTCCCGCGCGTCAGGTCCCCTGGAACGCGGGCGCTCCCGCCGCCCGGGCGGGCCAGGGAGCGGGACAACCACGCCAGGCACCACCGGGGCAGCCCGACGCGCACAGCCCGATGGGACGCCCCGGCCCGCGGCCCGCCCAGGTAGGCGCCCGCCCACCCGCGCAGCTGGGCGGGCGGATGGGCGGGCAGGTCGCCGGCGCACCGCCGGGGCCGTGGTCCGGCCAGGCTCCCGATCAGCACGGGCCGGTACCGGGCGAGCCCGGCGCACCGTACCCACCCTTCGCCCAGCCGCCGCCGGCCCGCGGGCTCGATCGCAGGCGACTCGTCTGGATCGCCGCCATCGTCCTGAGCGCGCTGATCGTCATCGCAGTCGTGGTCAGCCTGCCCGGAAAGACCGGAAAGAGCGGCCAGAATGGTTCCGCGGAACAGCTGGCGGCCACAACCGCCCCGTCGCGCTCCACCGGTCCGAGCACGGCATCGGGTTCGGCCAGCGGCCTGAACCGCCCCGTCACGGATGGCCAGCTCGAGTTCATCGTGGATTCCTTCCGGTGCGGGCAGACCAAACTCGGTGACGGACTGCTCGCTCGGCACACGGACGGCCAGTTCTGCCTGGCCCACGTGACCGTGCGCAACCTCGGCGACTCCACCCGCACGCTGGTGACCTCATCCCAGTTTCTGTGGGACGACGGCGGAGGCCGGCACAGCGCCGATTTCCTCGCCCGCCTCCAACTGAGTAACGAGGATCTGTGGGATTCGATCAACCCGGGTGACCTCAGGGCGGGCACCATGGTCTTCGACATCCCGCGGGAGGCCACAGCCCAGGAGTTGGAGCTGCACGACAATCCGGTGAGCGGAGGAGTCCGCGTTCCCGTCCCCTGACGGTGGCCGACCAGCCCGGCGGGCCGATCTCCAGTTAATGTCACCCTCGATCCGAACGGACCCGAAGCGGGGCGAGCACCCCCCACGGGTTCCGAACCGTCGAGGTGGGGAGTCCGGTGCGAAGAAGCGGTGTCGGTCCAGATCGTCGCGGACCCGGTCGACCCGGCGGAGCCGCGGCCCTCGCCGTCCTCGCCCTCATCGGCGGCCTGACCGGTTGCAGTGACCTTTCCGACCAGACCGGAACGTCCAACCAGGTTGGTGCCCCGACCGCCAGCGGCTCGGCGCTGAAGCTGCTCGGCACCCTTCCGATCAAAGAGGAGGACAACTCTCCCAGGTACCGCCGGGACGAGTTCGGGCCCGCCTGGTCGGACATCGACGACAACGGGTGTGACACCCGTAACGACATTCTGCGGCGAGATCTGCGCAGCACCACCATCCGCAGATCGGACGGTTGCACGGTGCTGACCGGTGAGCTCCGGGATCCGTACACCACCAGAATCATCCGTTTCGACCGTGGACGGAACTCCGCCAGCGTGCAGATCGACCACGTCGTCCCCCTGGCGGATGCGTGGCGGACCGGCGCGCTCAACTGGACCGCCCGGGAACGGCTCCAGTTCGCCAACGATCCGGAGAACCTGCTGGCCGTCGACGGTCCCACGAATCAGCGCAAGAGCGATCACGACGCCGCCGAATGGTTGCCGCCGAGCCCGGGGGAGCAGTGCCCCTACATCGCGCGCCAAGTGGGATTGAAGGCCCGTTACCGCCTGTGGGTCGTCCAGGCGGAGGCGGACGCGATGCGCGCGGTTCTCCAGAAGTGCCCGAACCAGCCGGCACTGGGGCTGACCCCGAGCGGCTGACCGGAAGCCCGCGGCGCCGGGTCATCCGAGAAATGCGGAGTAGCCGGCGGAGTCGGCCCGGACCCGGCGGAGCCGGCCGGCGGTCCTCAGAGGACGGTGGGCGCGGCGCCGCTCTCGCTCACCATCGGGCGGCTGTGCGCCTGCCAGGAGAGCATCCCGTCGGTCAGGTTGCGGACCTGCCAGCCACCCTGCTTGAGGTAGTTGGTGACGGCGGCGGACCTGCCGCCCGAGCGGCACACCACGACGACCTCGCGTTCCCGGGGAACCTCGTCGAGCCGGGCGGCCAGTTCACTCATCGGGATGTGCAGCGCGCCGGCGATGTGACCGGCGGACCACTCGTCGGGCTCCCGCACGTCCACCATCAGCGGGGCACCGTCCGCGGAAAGCTCGACCGGTAGCTCCGCGACGCCGACAGCCGGTATCTGATCGGTACTCACGTCTCCATCCTGCCATCAGGACCCTCCGAGGGGGCTCGCGATTCAGCGCAGCGGCCGCGGAAGCGCGGGGACGAGGTCGGCGTCGGCGGCGCGGGAGAGCAGGGCCTCGACGGCGGCGAACCCCTCGTCGCCGAGGTTGAGGCTGAACTCGTTGACGTACAGCTTGATGTGGGCGTCGACGACGTCGGGCGCCATCTCCTGGGCATGGGCGAGGACGTAGTCGGCGCTGGCGGCGGGATCGGCGAAGGCCGCGGCGACGCTCGCCCGCACCGCGGCGGACAGCGCCGGGCCGTCCAGCCCCCGGCGGGCGAGGATCGCGCCGAGCGGAAGGGGCAGCGAGGTCTGGCCCTCCCACCAGTCGCCGAGGTCGACGAGCGCCGTCAGCCCATAGGACGGGTAGGTGAAGCGGGACTCGTGGATGACGAGCCCCGCGTCGTACGCGCCGTCGCGGACGGCGGGCATGATCTTCTCGAAGGGAAGCACGTCGGCGCTCGTCACGCCCTCGTCGGCCGCCCACAGCCGGAACAGCAGGTAGGCCGTGGTGCGGGTGCCGGGGATGGCGACCCGGGCACCGCGCAGGCCCGACCGCCCGGCGGTGAGGACGAGTGGGCCGCAGCCGCGGCCCAGGGCCCCGCCCGCCGTCAGCAGTTGGTACCCGGTGAGCAGCCACGGCAGGGCGGCGTAGGACACCTTGACGAGGTCGTCCCGCCCGTCGGCGGCCCGGGCGTTGAGGACGTCGATGTCGGCAAAGGCCACCGACACCTCGGGTGCGCCCGGGACGAGTCCGTGCGCGAGGGCATGGAAGGCGAATGTGTCGTTGGGGCAGGGCGAGATGGCGAGCGAGAGCGGACCTGGAAGGTTCGAGGTGGTCGCCCGGCCAGCACCCATCTCAGTGCTCTCCCGTCCCGTGGTGGCTGTTGTTCCCGTGGTGGCCGCGGGCACCCGGGTGTCCGGCCGGGATCGTGGTGGAGGTGTCGCTCGTGGTGGCCACCGGTGCGGCCATCACCAGACCGTCCGGGTGGGCGACGAGTGCCGCGGCGGCCGTGCGGAGGCTGGCCAGCGCGACCGGCAGGTTCCAGTCGGACCGGTCCCGGCGCCCGACCGTGTTGCTGATGGTACGGATCTCCACCACCGGGACGCCGAAGGCCCGGGCGGCCACCCCGACGGCGTACCCCTCCATCGACTCCGCCACCGGGTCCAGCCGCTCGGTCAGCGCCGTGGCCCGACGTTCGGTGCCCGTCACCGTCGACACGCTGATCACGCTACCCGTAACGATCCGCCGCCCGGTGGCGTCGAGCACCGTGCCCAGGCGGTGGATGAGGTCCGGATCCGGGACCACCGTGGACGAACCGAGCCCGAGATCCTCCAGGCTCAGGAACGACCCCGCGGGGTTCGGCAAGTGGGCGGGGCCGCCGCGGGGTGCCGGCGCGCCGTTGCTGTGGAACCCGAGATTGCGGTCCATCTCGCTGATGCGGCCGATCAGCGGAGCGGGCGGTTCCTCGTCAAGGCCGGACTCCGCGCCGAGGTCGGCGGCGAAGATGCGATCGGCGAGGACGATGTCCCCGATCTCCGCCCAGCCGCGGAACCCACCGCCGATCCCCATCGCCACCACCAGGCTGAACGGCTGCCCCGCCGCGCTCGCCACCGACATTGCCACCGCGGTGCCCGCCGCCGCGGCCGGGCCGCCGGTGCCTGCCGCGAGCACCGTCACCGGTCCGCGTCGCCGGCCCACGTAGGGGCCCAGGGTGGAGGTGGTGAGAAGCTGGCGGTCCCATTCGGGGGACACCAGGCTGCCCGGTCCGATGGGGGTTCTGGTCCGGCCGCGCGACCAGCTGCCCATCAGGCCGGCACACACCGCGTCCGCTTCGGCGGTCACTGCGGTCACGATCAGGGTGCGGCTCACGATCAGGTCCGGATCATGATCTGGGGACGTCCTCGTCTGTCGTCGCATACTGTCGGTCGATCCGCCCGAACACCACCGCACCGGACAGCTGGGTAACAGTACGGGGTTTTCGATGGGGTGCAAATCGGACTTGTTGCCGGATCTTAGCATTGCGGACGACGCTGCGTGGTCCCAGTGGGGAGGTATGGCACGCTGCGCGCACGGTGTATCCCCGTTCGGGGGCTGGTGTGCGTGGGTCGTTGGTTCCGGTCCGGCGGCGGAGCAGCCGGCGGTGGGTCAGGGCTTGAAGGTGACCAGGAACGGCCAGCTTCCCGACGCCTGGTCGCTGGAGCTGCCTGCCTCGGGAAGCGCGAACACCACGAGCAGGGCAGGCGTGTTCTTGGCGGGAACGTACCGGTAGTGCGTCTCGTTGATCTTGTCGGTCACCCGCTCCCTGCCCAGGACGAGGAAGTAGCCGCGGTCGGCGACCGACGTCGGCACGTCGATGTTGATGGCGTTTCCGGGCCTGATCGTGATGTGCGGCGGTGATACCGATTTCTGGATCACCGTCCCGTCCCACTCGTACTGCGCGGCGTTCGTCTGCACGAAGTGTCCCCCGGACTCCATGGTCACCAGGGGAGTCGGCCGCTCGCAGCCGCTCAGGCCGAGGCCGACGACGACCGCGGCGGCGGGAGCCACGGCGAGCCGCCGGAACGGGAGACGGCGGAGGAGGTGAGGCGTGCGCACGGTCGGAGGGTATCGCCGCCCGTGCGGTGGCGTCGCTCGTCGCCAGGGCCTTCAGCCCCTGGCCGGTGGGCACGGTGGCCCGGGTCACGTCGCTGGCGTGCCGGGTCAGTTCTGGCGCCGCCATCGGAGGCCGCGGGTCGTTCGTCGGCGGTCAGGCCGGGTTGGACCGGTCGGATCCTGGAGCGTCGCCGGAATGGGGAGTGGGGCCTGCCGCCACGGGTCGGCCGGTGGCAGCGGCGTCGACGCGGTCGCGTGGGCCGGCGGGGGCCTGGGTGCCGGCGGGGG
>NZ_CDXDOR010000022.1:0-11013 GCF_978021225.1 Frankia sp. CeTa3Moorea
TCTCGACGCGGACCCGATCCTCCCGTATGCTGGGATGAAAAATTGAAAGTTTCTTCAATTTACATGATCAAAAGTATGGGGTGAGCGAGATCTTGGACACAGCGCCCCCCGTGGAGCCGTGCCGTGCGATAAAGAGCCGTTTTCCGGCTCCGAAGTGTGGTAACGAACAGTTGATAAATTCTGTAACTGGCGGGAAGGCCGCCATCGGGCGCGAACGGGTCGCGGCGCTGCTCATCATGCCGACGTGGTCTCTGGGTGGGCGGTCGCCGGTACTCCGGCCAGGTTGGTACCTCGGCCGGTAGGCCCTGGCCGGAGCTGTGCGGAGTCGACGGGAGGTGGCTCGTGACGAGGCGAGTTCCGCTGTACCAGGCTAAAGCGGAATTTTTTCGCATGCTTGGACATCCGGTGCGGATTAGGGTGCTGGAGTTGCTGCAGGACGGGCCGATGCCGGTGCGGGATCTCCTGGCCGCGATCGAGGTGGAGCCGTCGAACCTTTCCCAACAGCTCGCGGTGCTGCGCCGGTCCGGGATCGTGACCGCGACGCGGGACGGCCCGACGGTGGTGTACGCGCTCGCGGGCGGGGACGTGGCGGAGCTGATGCGCGCGGCCCGGCGGATTCTGACCGAGATGGCGGCCGGGCAGGCCGGGCTGTTGGCCGAGTTGCGCGAAGCGGGGACAAGCTCCTCATGAGCATGAAATGTGGTGGACCGATTCCCGGGAGTCCCGCCGAGGGGTCGCCTGGGGGACCGGCGCGCACCCGACGGAGTCGGGCACGGGTGGAGCCGGCGTGACGCCCTCTGGCCCGGCTGTCCCGGCCGGTTCAGCCGGTCCAGCCGGGGTCAACCCCGCCTACAGCGTCACGGTCCGCGTTCCGCACCGGGCCACGATGATTATCGAGGCGGTCATCGCCGCGGCCCCCGGCCCCGTGATGTGCTACGCGGACGAGCCGGATCCCGGGGGCGGCCGGCGGATCACGTTGGATGCCGACAGCGGGTCCACATTGACCTGGCTGGTCCGGGCGCTACGGGAGCGGCTGGGTGCCGATCTGTTGCAGACCGAGGATCCCGTCTTCACCGTCGCGTCGACCGGCAAACTCGCCCAGTGTCTCCGCGCGTCGGTCATGACCGGTCACGATCTTGCGTTGTTGGACGCTGACGCCGATCGCCGCGTCATCAGCCACCTGGCCATGCACCCGGCGCACACCGACCGGTTCACCGGCCGGCCGCGCCGGGTGGCGCTGCTCACCGACGGCAGCGCCGTCCTGGACTTCGAGCCGCTGGCCGCTGAGGCGGCCCTGCCAGCGGTCGAGTCCCAGGCGGTCCACCTGCACCGGGCGACCGGGTTCGACGTCATCCCCATGCCGATCGCCGCCCGCACCGCAGCCGAGCTCGCCGCGGCGATCGGCATGCTCGCTCCGGGATTCGCCGCCACCGTCCTGGTCCACACACACGTCCGCCGTATCGACGCCGCCCGCGCCGCGCTGCGGTCCGCCGCCCCGTATCTGCTGCTCGACACCGTCAACGACGGTCTCGCCGTCGCCGCCGCGGCCGCGGTCCTCAACCATCTCCGGGCGCGTGACCTCGCGCCGGGGCGGGCCCGCGTCGCCGTCGTGGACCCGGCTCGGGGCGGCGATCTCGCCGGCTTACTGATCGGTGTCGGCATCCACGAGATCACTCTCTACGATCCGGTCGATTACGGCATCCAGCCGCTGCACCTGCTCGCCCCCGAACTCGATCTGATCGTCGACCTGATCGGCTTGGCGGCGCCACCCAAGGGCGTTCCCGTCCTGCGGACCCGCCCGGAGACGCCCCCTCCGCTGGCCCGCGCCACCTCGGGCCCGCGCCCGCTGCACGCGCTGCCCGGACTGCTGCGGGCGGTCGTCACCACTCGCCGCCCGGTCACCCCCGCTGCCCGCCTCGCCGCCGTGCACGCCCTCGTCGGTCAGACGCCGCCCGGCAGCGTGCTGCCTCCCCTCGACCATCCACGGCTCGCCCCCGCCGTTGCCGCGGCCGCCACCCACGCCCTCACCGCGCCGGAGTAGCTCACCGCGCTTCCGGCGGAGGTGGTCACCTGGAGGTGGTCACCTGGTAGGGGGTGGTGGGGCCCGCCACCGACAGGCCCACCGGCGAATCTCGGCGAATGATCGTCCGTTGGGAGGACCGTTCCTCATGAACGGGATGAACAGGGTGCGTCGTCATGGGCGGCACTCTCCCGCCGGCATTGCGGATGCGGAAGTACGGCGGCCCCGGTCCGGTCTTTGCAACACATCGTCCAAAAATGCCCTAAAGGGCCGTGTCCAAAAATGCCCTAAAGGGCCGTACGGCCATATTCCAGTAATGCGCCACCCCGGTTCTTCGGCCTGCCGGGAAGCCCGAGCCGGACCGGCACGGCCGAGGAATCGACATGGCCGAGGAGATGACACCGGGCCGAGGACGCTCGTGCGTCCGAAGCCGGCCGGCCTGGCGTGGGGAGTTCCACGTCGCGGGTGGCCTGGTCACGTTGGGAAGGGGGTACGAATGCTGCTCCGCGTGACCAGCCATCCGAAGAGTCTTTCCTGGCCCGGCGGGACGTCTCAGCTCGGCGCGGGGACGAGGTCCAGCAGCGCCTGAGCGGCAAGCTCGTACCCGAGGGCCCCCAGGCCGACGATCACTCCCCGGGCGAGCGCCGAGAGAATGGATTCGTGCCGGAAGGACTCCCGGGCCCAGACATTGGAGAGATGGACCTCGATCCACGGGTTCGGATAGTTGGCCAAAGCGTCGCGAAGGCTCCAGCCATACATCATCAGCGCACCTGGATTGACGATCGCGCCGATCGAGCCGTAATTATCTTGAATGGTGTTGATCAATTCACCTTCGGATTCACGTTGCACGGAGACCAGTTTCCATCCTCGGTCCGAGATCCGAGCCGCGACGGCCGCCTCGATATCGGCCAGTGTCGCCGTGCCGTAAACTTCCGGCTGGCGCCGGCCGAGTATGCCCAGATTGGGGCCATTCAGGAGAAGTAGCGTGGGCACGGCACCTCGCAGACAGGCTGGCCGGCTCGACGGCCGGCGTCTCTTATCCGGATATCCGGAACCCCACATTTATAGCAAAGCCATCTGCTGGACACCTGTGAGCTGGGCGGATTGGCTGAGATGTTCTTCTAGAGTTCATTTGTAGCCCGTCCGTTGATGCTGATGTGTCACATCCGGAGGTCGATGGGAAACCCGGGGGTACCGAGGTACCGTCCGTCATGCATCCTCTTGTGTGGATTCCTTCGCCGGTCGCGATAATGGAACTGTCGACGGAACCTTGATCCCGGCGCGGAGAACAACGGTATGGCCACAGGTAAGAAAAGGGTGGGGATCGTGATCGGTAGAGCAGGGCATGCGCCGGAGTTGCCAGCCTGGCCGCAGTACTCCGACGAGGAGCGCGGTGGTCTGATCCGGGCGTTGGAACAGGGCCAATGGTGGCGCATGGGTGGCAGCGAGGTCGATACCTTCGAGCGGGAATTCGCTGCCTACCATGGGGCCGGCCACGCCCTCGCCGTAACCAACGGGACGCATGCGTTGGAGCTCGCGTTGCAGGTCCTGGGGGTCGGACCCGGCAGTGAGGTCATCGTGCCGGCGTTCACCTTCATCTCCTCCTCGCAGGCGGCCCAGCGCCTCGGCGCGGTGGCCGTGCCGGTCGACATCGACCCGGACACGTACTGCATCGAGGTCACCGCCGCGGCAGCTGCGGTGACCCCACGCACTCGGGCGATCATGCCGGTGCATATGGCGGGCCAGGTCTGCGACATGGACGCCCTGGCGAAGCTGTCCGCGGATGCCGGGGTCCCGCTGATCCAGGACGCGGCGCACGCGCACGGTGCGCAGTGGCAGGGTAAGAAGCTCGGTGAGCTGGGCTCGGTGGCGGCGTTCAGCTTCCAGAACGGCAAGCTCATGACCGCCGGTGAGGGCGGCGCCGTCACCTTCCCCGACGCCGAGCTGCACGAACTCGGCTTCCTGCGGCACAGTTGCGGGCGGCCACGCACGGACCGCCGGTACTTCCACCAGACCTCCGGGTCGAATTTCCGGCTCAACGAGTTCTCCGCCGCGGTCCTGCGTGCCCAGCTCGGCCGCCTGGCCGGCCAGATTGACACGCGTGAGGAGCGCTGGCCGGTGCTGGCGGGGGCGCTTGCCGACATCCCGGGCGTCGTCCCGCAGGGCCGCGACGACCGGTGTGACCGCAATCCGCACTACATGGCAATGTTCCGGTTGCCCGGGTTCAGTGAGGAGCGCCGCAACGCGTTCGTCGACGCCCTTGTGGACCGCGGGCTGCCCGCTTTCGCCGCGTTCCGGGCGATCTACCGGTCCAACGGCTTCTGGGAGACCGGCGCCCCGGACGAGACGGTGGACGAGATCGCGAAGCACTGCCCGAACACCGAGGCAATCAGCGCGGACGGCATCTGGCTGCACCACCGGACGTTGCTCGGCACCGAAGAACAGATGCACCAGGTCGCGGCCATCGTGGCCGAGACCCTGGCCGAATTGTGAGCCGAGGCGAGACCGGGAACCCCAGGCGGACTCCGCTGCGGATCGCCGTGGTGGGGCTGGGCTGGGCCGGCCGGTCGATCTGGCTTCCCCGGCTGCGAGAACACCCGGAGTTCGTCGTGGTCACGGCCGTCGATTCCGATTCCGAGGCTCGCCGGGCGGCGGCCGGGGCCGACCCGGGCTTGGCCGTGCTCGCCGACGTCGACGAGATCGACCGGACTCAGGTCGATCTTGCGGTCGTGGCGGTGCCCAACCACCGGCACGCCGACATCGCCGCCCGGCTGCTGAGCGCCGGTGTTCCGGTTTTCTTGGAGAAGCCGGTGTGCCTGAGCTCGGCCGAGGCCGACCGGCTCGCGGCGGCCGAGCGCGCGGGCGACGCCATCCTGCTCGCCGGGAGCGCCGCGCGGTACCGGGCGGACGTCAGCCGGCTCTACGAGCTCGCCGACGGGCTCGGTGCCATCCGGCACGTCGATCTCGCCTGGATCCGGGCCCGGGGCATTCCCGACGCCGGCGGCTGGTTCACCCGGCGGGACCTCTCCGGCGGCGGGGCCCTGGTCGACCTCGGCTGGCACCTGCTCGACACTCTCATCCCGCTGCTGGGCAGCGTCCGTTTCCAGCAGGTGGTCGGGACGATCTCGGATGACTTCGTCAGCGACGGCTCCTGGGCAGCCTCCTGGCGTCACGACGATGGCACCGGGCCGGCCGTCGGCATCGACGGTGACGTCGAGGACACCGCACGTGGCTTCCTGGTCACCGAGAACGGGGTCTCGGTGTCGTTGCGGGCGAGCTGGGCCTCGCACGAGGCCCGGGACGTCACCCTGATCAACGTCGAGGGCGCCGCGGGCACCGCGTCGTTGCGCTGCACGTTCGGTTTCGGCCCGAACCGGCAGGATCATTCGATCCTGACCCGCACCCGGGCCGGCGAGACCATGGCGGTGCCTGTGCCCGCCGAACCGATCGGGACGGAGTACCGCCGTCAGCTCGACGAACTGCCCGGGCTGCTGGCGGATCCCGCGTCCCGGGGGCGGGCGATCGAGGAGGTTCGCCCGACCATCGCCGCCATCGAGAGGTTCTACGAGTCCGCGCGCTCGCACCGGTCCGTCGCGCTGCTCGCGCACGCGACTCGCTGAGGCCACGCGGCCACTACCTGTGTCACACGACCTGCGTCACGAATATCGAACGGCACCCAACGCCGAGCCCGGGGGGCACGTGGGAACTGAGCTGAAACCCTGGTCCGCCATGACCACCACCGGGACCGGGGCGGCGTCCGGAGCGCGGAAACGTGCGGTCATCTTCGATCTCGACGGGGTGCTGGTCGACAGCTTCGGAGTGATGCGACAGGCGTTCACGATCGCCTACGCCGAGGTCGTGGGTCCCGGCGAGCCCCCGTTCGAGGAGTACAACCGGCACCTGGGACGGTACTTCCCGGACATCATGCGGATTATGAATCTGCCGCTGGAGATGGAGGAGCCGTTCGTCCGCGAGAGCTATCGGCTGGCCCACCAGGTGGTGCTCTTCGAAGGGATCGCCGCGCTGCTGCGGACCCTGCACGAGCGCGGCCTCGGGCTCGCGGTCGCCACCGGCAAGGCCGGTCCACGGGCCCGGCACCTGCTGGGTGAGCTCGACATTCTGCCGATCTTCAATTATGTCATCGGCTCTGATGAGATCGCCCGTCCCAAGCCGGCGCCGGACATCGTGAACCGGGCACTCGAGCTGTTGGGCGTGGCGCCGAGTGAGGCGATGATGATCGGGGACGCGGTCGCCGACCTGGAGAGCGCGCGTGCGGCCGGCGTGATGGCGGTGGCCGCGCTGTGGGGCGAGGCGGACGGCGCCGAGCTGGTCGCGGCCGAGCCGGACGCGGCGCTGCGCCGGCCCGCGGAGTTGCTGTCCCTTCTCCGGCCGCACCCGGTCGAACCCGCCGGCACCGCCGGTGTCCCCGCGGCTCAGGCCGGCCGACCGATCCTCGCCGGCGACTGAGCCGCCAGGAGCGCTCCGAACAGGGAGGACAGGCCGCCCAGCAGCGCCGGGCGGATGGGCGCGGGCGGATGTCCCGGGCGGGCAAGGGCCTGGGCATGCTCGGCGACCGCCTGCGGAAATCCAGGCAGGCCGGCCGCGAACCCGCCGCCGACCACCGCCATCGCGGGATGCAGCAGTTCGGTCAGCCCGACGACGGCCGCGGCGATCGCCGCGGCGCTCTCGCCCACTGTCCGCACCGCCCAGGGGTCGGCCGCGAGCCAGGCCGCGCGCAGGTCTGCGAAGGTCACCTCCGCACCACGCCGCTGGGCGGCCCGGCGCAGGGTGGCCGGCCCGGATGCGGTTGCCTGCACACATCCGCGGCGGCCGCAGTCACAGCTGGGCCCGCCGGACGAGATGATCAGATGTCCGATCTCGCTGGAGCCGCGACCGGGCCCCGGGCAGGACCGGCCGCCGAGCACGATCCCGCCGCCGACGCCCGTCCCGACCCCCAGGTAGACCACGTTCTCACAGCCGGCCGCGTCCGCCTCCGCGAGCGCGGCCAGATCGCCGTCGTCGCCGCAGACCACGGTGGTGCCCGGCAGCAGATCCCGCAGCGCGGCGCCGAGGTCGAGCCCGGTCCAGGCCGGCCGGCCCGGCCATGTTGTGACCCGGCCGGCGGCGTTGATGGTTGCGGGCATCGCCACGCCGACGGCGTCGACCCGACCGCCCCATCGGGCGGTCAGCGCGGCAACGTGTGCGGCGAGATCGTCGATGTCCTGGGTGGCAGTCGCCGACGGCGACCACTGGAAGGTTGTCTCCACCGGCCTGACGCGACCGTCCGGTCCGTCCGGTCCGTCCGGTCCGCTCGGTCCGCTCGGCCTGGCCGGGCCGACCTGCTCGTCGCCTCCTGTCGGGTCCGCCCCGGCCTGTGCCGCCCCGGCCTGTGCGGCCTCGATGCGCAGCGCGACCTTGGTGCCGCCCACGTCGATACCCAGACAGCCGGTTGGAGGTTGTGCACGCATGAGCCCTCGCAGATCGTCAGGCGGGTGCCGCCGGGACGAGATCGAAGAACGAGCGGTAGAAGCCGATCTGGTGGGCGAGCATGTGGATGCCCGGATGGGTCGGCAGGCCGAGTGCGGCCGCGGCCCGCAGCAGGCGGGTGTCGGGCGGTTTCATGATGATGTCCGCCACGACGCAGCCCGCCGCGAGCCCGTCCGGCGGGAAGGGGAGCGGATCGTCTGGACGCAGGCCGAGCGGCGTGGCGTTCACCGCGAGATCGACATCGTGCAGCAGGGGTGCCGCGACGCCGACGGCGCGGCCCGGCCAGTGCTCGTCGAGGCGGGCGAGCAGGCCGTCGCGCTTCTCCCGGTCCGGATCGTAGATCGACAGCCGCGTGCTGCCGGCGTCGAGCAGCGCGGCCGCGATGGCGCTGCCGGCGCCGCCCGCGCCCAGTAGCGAGACCCGCGTTCCGGCCACCGGGCGTCCGGCGGCCGTCAGCCCCCGGACGAATCCCGCTCCGTCGAAGTTGTCGGCCTGCCAGCGCCCGGACGGGCCGCGGCGCAGTGCGTTGGCGCTCCCGCTGATCGCGGCCGCCGGACTGCGTTCGTCGGCGAGGGCGCATGCGGCGACCTTGTGCGGAATCGTGATCAGGATACCGTCCAGGTTCTCGATGCGCCGGAGTCCATCGAGTACGGCGGGGAAGTCCGCCGGCCGGGCGTGCACCGGTACGAGGACGGCGTCGAGCCCGAGTTCGTCGAACAGCGGATTAAGTAACGACGGCGCCTGTACCTGCTTGACGGGATCCCCGACGACGGCGAACAGGCGGGTGGTGCCCGTGATGGCACGCGGGGCCGGTGGCATGGGCCTCAGGCCAGCGGCCCGCGCGGCATGTCGCCGAGCGTCTTCATGACCAGGTCTTCCGGAATGTCGCCCACCAGCTGTGGGCCGTCCGCGCCGTCGAGCACGAAGGTGAGGCCGGTGTTCGTCGACTTCTTGTCCAGACGCATCACGGCGACGAGCTCGGCGGCGTCCGCCTCGGTGGGCAGGGCCGTCGGCAGCCCGTACCCGCGGACCACGTCCAGGTGCTCGCGGACCCGATCGTCCCCGATCCGGCCGAGCTCCCTGGCGAGACGGCCGGCGAATACGGTGCCGATCGCCACCGCCTCACCGTGGCGCAGCGCGAAGTCGGTGGCGCGCTCCAGGGCATGCCCCAGGGTGTGGCCGTAGTTGAGGATGTGGCGCAGGCTCGAGTCCCGTTCGTCCCGGGCGACGACGGCGGCCTTGAGCGCCACGCTGGCGGCGATCTGCTCCGTCACCGGCAGACCGCGTAGGTCCCCGGTGCCGATGAAGTGGGCCCGCGCGATCTCGCCGTAGCCGTTGATCCACTCCCGTTGGGGCAGGGTCCGCAGGTAGTCGGTGTCGCAGAGGACGGCGCTGGGTTGCCAGTAGGCGCCGAGGAGGTTCTTGCCGGCGGGCAGGTTCACCGCCGTCTTCCCGCCGACGCTCGCGTCCACCTGGGCGAGCAGGGATGTCGGGAGGTGTACCACCGCCACGCCGCGGTGGTACAGCGCCGCAGCGAGTCCGACGACGTCCGTGGTGGTCCCTCCGCCGCAGGAGATGACGACGTCTGACCGGGTCAGCCCGAAAGCCGCGAACCGGCCGCAGAGCGCCTCGACGTTCGACAGGTTCTTGTCCGTCTCGCCGTCCCGTGCGGCCAGCCGCAGCACCGGCACGCCCGGGTCGGGGACCGCGTCCTGCGGCCGCGCCGAGACGATGACGGCCCGCCGGGCGCCGATCCGCGCGACGATGTCGGGCAGGATTCGGCGGACCCCGGGACCGATATCGATCGGATAGCTGCGTGAGCCGAGGTCCACCGAGACCCGTCGATGATCGGCGGTGATCCGCTCGATCGGGCTCGTCCGCTGCGCTGTGAGCATGCCCGTCAAGGTGTGCCTTCCGGATCCGCGGTCGCGTGCTAGCGCCTGCCTGGTGCGTTGCGGTGGTGCGTTGCGGTGGTGCGTTGCGGTGGTGCGTTGCGGTGGTGCCTTGCGGTGGTGCCTTGCGGTGGTTCTGCACGGGCCGCCGCGGCAATTCTGCCGCGCCCGGGAGTCGCCCCCCTTCCGTCGGGTCGGGTGTGAGCCATCGCACCTCCTCCCGCTCGTCTTCGTCGCTCGCGCGCGCCGCCGACGCCCCGCGTGGGTCGCTGCCCCGCGTGGATCCGTGCCTTTGTGTGGATCCGTGCCCCGCGCGAATTGGTGCATGGTGCACGCAGAGTAGGGTCGTGTGGTGGGTTCAGACGACGGCGCGAGGCTCGCGGCAGCGCTCGGACTTCTCCTCACCCGGCCGAATCGGACGCGTCTGTTCGGGGAGCTGCTCTCCTCGGCGGACGTCGGACTCGACGAGGCTGTCTACCCCGTGCTCAACGGTCTGGCCCGCACGGGCCCGACCACGGCGCGCAAGCTGAGCATGGAGATCGGCATCGACCGTTCGGTGGTGAGTCGGCACAGTGATCGTCTCGAGGTGCTCGGGTTGCTGCGCCGTTCGGCCGATCCCGATGACGCCCGCGCGGTCCGCCTGACGCTCACCGACGAGGGCCGGGCCGCCATCGATCGCTCTCGACGTCGGCTGGCTGACGTCTTCCAGCGCATGCTCGACGACTGGCCCGCCGAGGACGCGCGCGCCTTCGTCGCCGGCATGGAGCGCTTTGTCGCGGAGGGCGCGCTCAAGCCCGCGGGGCGACCTGGATACGCCCGCGGAACATCGGGAGGCCCGTACCCACAGGGAGGCCGCCCGGCTCGGGGGGTGCCGAGCGGCCTCGATTGATGATGACATTTGGATGGCCGCCGAGACAAGTCCGCGAGGACGGCAGGTTTCGGACAATAATCACCAACCGTCCCGTCCGGCGCCCCCGGGGATGAGTTCGATCAGTAGTCCGGAACCCGCGTCGAGATAGGCCTGTCGCGGGTTCCGCGCGTCCGGCCGGAGCTGCTCGACCAGGCATCCCGCGGCGACCGCCCGGTGCAGGCACGCCGGCAGGTCGTCGACCTCGTAGCCGATAGAGAACATCCCCTCGCCGCGTTGGTCGAGAATTTCCCGCCCTGTCCACGGCCGGTCGCCGGGTTCCACCAACTCGACCAGGCTGCTGCCGAAGCGGCCGAACGCGATCCGGACGTTCTTGATCATGATCGGTCGATCGCGCCAGACGGCGGGGCCGGAGACGACCCGCGACTCCCACGCGTCGACCCCGAGGGAGACGGCGTACCGTTCCCGGGCAGCATCGAGGTCCGCGACGAGGATGCCGAGATGGTGGAACGTCAGCTCGCCCAGCATCTTCTCGATGACCCGCGCCGCCAGCAGGGCGGAGGCCGGTAAATGGGGTGTGGTGCGGACGGACGGCGACGCCGGATCCGGCGTCGTCCGGATCGGGTCCTCCCGATTCTGGATGATTGTCTCCATCACCGCGGCTCCCTCCAGGCCTCTGGCCCGGGCAGAGGGCGAGGACGCCGATCGTATCGCCGTCCTCCGGGCTGTTCTCGCCGTCCCGCGGG
>NZ_CDXDOR010000022.1:11338-40176 GCF_978021225.1 Frankia sp. CeTa3Moorea
CGCGGGACGGCCCCGGCCTTTAGCGGCCCGGCCTTTAGAGGGTTGCCGGAGTGGGCACCCCACCCGTGCGGGTGAGTAGATCGTCGAGGTCGTACTCGTACCAGCGGCGGAGCGGCTCGGGGGAACTCGTGCGCCCCCACTCGTACATGCGGCGCTGGGCTTCGAAGGAGCCGTCGTGCCAGCGGCGCAGCACATCGCCCAGCCGGAGCGGAGTGGGGAGGAAGTCGGCGCCGCCCAGCAGAGTGGCGAGCCGCTCGACGGCGGCGGCTGGGGCCAGCCGGCCGGCCTCGACCTCGTCCATCACGGCGTTGAGCGAGTCGAAGAAGGGCTGGAATTCCGGCAGGTCGGGGCAGAAGGTGCCCAGATGTGGCGCGTCGAGCAGGCGGTCGAACAGCGCCGGATCGCCCTTTTCCAGATAGCCGAAGTAGGTTCCGACAATCCGGGAGATGCCCATGTTCCAGCCGAGGAACCACACCTTCGACCACGCCCGCCACAGGTCGAAGTCGCGGAACGAGATGTAGGAGCCGTGTACGAGCTTGTCGTTGACGTCCAGGATCGTCTGGTTGAGCGTGTCGATGTGGCCGAAGCGTTCCGCCGAGAAGTCGTCGTCGGCGAGGGCCTCCATCAGAGCTGGTGCGAGGGCGTAGATGACCTGCATGGTGTTGGCCATGCCACGGGAGAACAGCGCGTCGATCGCCCCGGCTGCGTGGGACATCATCGCCCAGCGGTCACCGACCGTCCGTGAGCTGGAGTACTGGGTGCGACCGGTGGAGATCCAGTCCCAGGCGGGCCGGGCACCGGCGAACTGGCGCGCGATACTGGGAAACCGCTCGAGATAAGCGTTCCATTCCTGCTCGGCGGGTACCGAGGGATCCCTGGGGAAGCGTCGCGAGTCGAGGTTGAGCCCGACGCTGCACAGTGGGTTGGTGGCCCGCTGGTGATTGTCGAACGGGATCACCCACAGCCACCCCCCGTCGAACAGATGGTGCAGGGTGCCCTGGTGCCACAGCGACGGCTGCCCGCTCGGGAGGGTCACCTCGTCGAAGGGGGTGACCCCCACCATGTGGGTGAACAGGGTGCGGGAGTTCGTCCGGAACCGGCAGGGGTCTTCTCGCAGGGCGAACTGGTTCGCCAACACGGAGTTGCGTCCTGAGGCGTCGACGACGTAGCGAACGCGGATCCGTTCGCCGGCCCTTGTCGTCAGCGTCGCGGCGTCGTCGGTGAAGCCGACTTTTTCCACCATCGTGCGTTGCCGCGGTTCAGCTCCGTAACGGACGGCCGTATAGAAGAGGTAAGCATCGATGTCCTGGCGGTGCATGTGCATTTCCGGGCCGTTCGGAAACTCCGAGACGCTGCACTGAGTGACCTCTTCGGGGTTCTGGAGCGCGCCCTCGCGGTGGTAGACGAATCCGAAGTTGCGCTTCACCCCGCAGGCCGAGGTGACGTGGGAGCGGACGCCCTCGAAGCTGCTCACATGGCCGAGTTCGGGGACGTCGAACCGCTGGGCGAGCAACTTCAGCAGATAGGTCGTCTCACCGATGGTCGACTCCCCGAGCGCGAAACGCGGATGCGTGCCACTGTCAATCAGAACCACGCTGTGACCGTGTCGGGCGAGGATATTGGCCAGCGTCGAGCCGGCGATGCCGCTACCGAGGATGGCAACCGAATAGTCGTACCCGCTCATTGCGTGACTCCCTGGACGCCGCTATCCGAGGTGGCCGACTGCATCCGCCGTACTCTTTGAAGGATCACAATCAGCGCAACCAGTACACAACGACGTACTGAACCATCTCTACGGCCTCCGGTCTCCGTAAGAGGTGCATCGATGCCGATGGGTAATCAAGCTTCCCGAATCGGAAGTTTGAGCTATATGCCGGAATTTATAATATTTGTACTATAATGCCCTGATATCTAGGCCCGTCGGCGGGCCCGCCACATGCGAAGATGCGACGCGGGTCCCCGCCGCCGCCGAGCGAACCGTGAATCGCTTATTTCTCCGTTGTTTTAGCGTTAGATCGAGGTTTGGATCGGCCGTCCACTGATCGTGAGGGATCGTGCTCGCGGCCGACGAGGGCCACGCCACGGTGGTCGCACGTCAGGCGAAGCTGTTCGACCTCGCAGCGGGACCGCGCTACGCGACGGCGTGGGGCGGGTGGTGCCGGGCCCAGCCGGTGACGAGCGTGCTCGCCAGCAGCAGCCCGCTGATTATCGGACCGGCGCTGAACTCCGTCGCGGTGGGTTCCAGCCCCGGCCAGGCGATCGCGAACAGGCTCAGTGAACAGGCCGCCCCGAATCCGGTCGCGGCCAGCCAGTGGCGGTGAACTACGGGCAGCCCGGCGAGTCCCGCCGCGCCGACGCCGTGCCCGAGCAGGGTCGCTGCCAGCAGCAGGCCGCCGATGCTCCAGACCGCCTCACCCGGTAACGAGTCGAGTAGCGTGGACTCCCCGTTCCACCGGTACCGTTCATCCGGGGTCCCCGTGGGTGCGCCGGGCCAGACGAGCAGGTGGACGAGCCCGTAGCAGAGCAGGGTCAGCGCGGCGGCGACCGAGCCCAGCCGTCTCACCGCGACGGCGACCGTCGGGGAGTCGTAGGGGCGGCCGAGGCTCACGGCGTCCGTCGGCCGGGCACGGTGGCGCGCGGGATGGCCATGGATTCGATCGTCATGACGTCGGCATCCTCGGCGATGTGCGGCTCGGTCGGGGCATCGGTGATCGTGGTCGCGCCGGCTTCGGTCGCGGCAGCCAGCACGGCGGCGGCGAGGACGGGATCGAGTTCCACCGGAACGGTCCGCAGATCGAGCAGGCAGCATCCCTGCTCGACCCGGCCCAACACGGAGGGCTCGCCCTGGCGCAGGGGGGCGGCGATGACTGCCTCCAGGGCCACCGCGGCGCTCGGCAGCTCCGGGCCGAAGCCGCCGAACTCTCTGATCGTCAGACCGCCCGCGGGGCCCGTCGGGGCCATGCCGTCTTCGTCTCGTGCGCCCTCGCGCTGGTGGCTGCCCGATCGACGGAATGCGGCGTCGTTCGGCGGCGGCGACGATCCACCCCCGCCGTCGACGACCGCACGACTCGCTACAGCCGAGGCTGCGATGCCCGAACGCCGTAGCCACGCGGCGAGCGTCTCGGCCCGCGTCATCAGCCGTTCCGGTCGGGCGTGCAACGCCTGCCGGACAGGGGAGTCGGGGTGGCTGAGGGTGGCTTCCAGCGCGGCGAGCGTGAGCTTTCCGGCCCGCATTGCCCGGGCCACCGGATGCCGACGCATCCGGTCGATCAGGTCGGCACGTCCCAGCAGCAGGCCGCCCTGAGGCCCGCCGAGCAGTTTGTCCGCGCTGGTCGTGACCACGTCGACGCCGAAACCGAGCCAGGTCGTGACATCGGGTTCATCGGCGAGGAGCGGCTCGGGGTGCAGCAGCCCGGAGCCGCAGTCACCGACGAGGGGGATCTCGAAGTCGGCGCAGAGCGCGGCAAGATCGTTGATCGCAGGGGTGTCAGTCAGCCCCACCACCTGATAGCTGGACGGATGCACGCGCAGCACGAGCCCGGTCTCCGGCCCGATCGCGTCGGCGTAGTCCCCGAGCGTCGTGCGGTTGGTGGTGCCGACCTCCCGCAGCCGAGCTCCGGTGCAGACCAGCAGTTCGGGCAGCCGGAACCCGTCCGCCGTCTCCACCAGCTCCCCGCGGCTCACCACGATCTCCCGCCGCCCGGCCAGCGCCGTCACCGCGAGGATCAGCCCTGCCGCGTTGTTGTTGACGATGTGCACGCCCGCCGCTGCGGGCACCGCGGCTGCCAATGCGGCCAGGGCGGTACGTCCTCGTCGTCCTCGCCGTCCGGTCCCGAGGTCAAGCTCGAGGTCGGTCGTGCCGGCTGCCAGGTCGAGGGCCGCGCGGGCGGCCGCGGACAGGGGAGCTCGGCCGAGCCCTCCGTGGAGCAGGATGCCGGTAGCGTTGATCACTGGGCGCAGCCCGGTGGTGACGCGAGCGAGCGTCATTGGTGCCGCTACCGGTGTCGTCGGGCTGTCCTGGGCCGGGGAAGCGAACAGACTTGTACGATCGATCACTCTTGGTGAAGCTAGTGCTCCTCCTCGCGGGATTCCGGACATGGCCGGGACGGCGGCGTGGCCTGTCGGGTGTCTGCCTCTGCTCGGTGTCTGCCTCTGCTCGGTGTCTGCCTCTGCGCGGTGCCTGCCTCGGCTGGGTGCCTGTCGGGTCGGTCCGCTGCCCTCACGGCTCTGGCCGTCCTTTCGATGATCAAAACGGCGCATGGCCGGGCCTCGGGCCTTCGGTCACCCGGACGGCCCCCCGCCCAGGTTGATCGTCGGCCAGGGTGGATCGTCGACGCTGAAGATGAGGGCGACGTCGGTGTCGGAGACGAAATCGACGAGTCGTGCCCCCGCCGGTAGCAGAGCCAGCGCGTGACGGAGCTCCGCGGCGCTCGATCCTTCCCCAGCGGAGATGATGTGCCGCGAGCGGACCCCGGAGGCGAGGTCGGCAGGCGGCGGTGCAGCACCGGGGGGCTGGCACGCGGAGCGCCCCACGGTGGCGAGCGCGGCGCTGGACAACAGGGCGGCGAGCCGATGCGCCTCGTCCGGCACGAGATGCGCGACGCAGAGAACGTTGAGCAGGGCCGGCTGGGTGCGGAGAACGACGACTGGGGTTCTCCGCGGGACGCTGGGCTGCGTTCCCACGGTGATGACCGTGCCGTCGATCCGGCCGATGAAGGTGATGACGTCCGGGTGAGCGTCATCCGGGGTCCGGAGCGGGGCCCGGAGCGGGTCGATGTCCATGCGTAGACGCTCTCATCGGGCAGCTCGTCATCCCATCCCGCGCGGCGGGGAGCATGCGGGACGGACGGGCGGATGACGACGGGCGGATAGCGGCGGGCGGGGCGCGGACAGGCGTGCTGACGAGCGTGCGGTGAGAAGTCGCCCCCGGCGGGGGTCGGCCGCGTGTGGAAGTACCTAGGTCGGGGTACGGGGCCATGGTCGCGCTTGCCCAAAGGCGCGGCGCGACGCGGGAGGCAGCCCGGCCGGCTTCTCGTGGCGCTCACGCCGTCCGGTCGCAAGCGGAGCCATGGAGCCAAGCGTGCGGGTTGAGGTGACCGACCGTGATGCCATCGTCGTGTATCCGGCCGGCGACATCGACTATTCGTCCCTGGATCCCCTGCGCGAGGCACTGCTCGACGCACGGGTCGCCGGAGTCAAAGAGATCATCGTGGATCTGGAGCAGGTGAGCTTCCTCGACTCGCAGGGGTTGGCGGTCATCCTGTTCGCCCACCAGCGTCAGCGGTCGGCCGGTGGCCGCCTCGTGCTGCGTAACCTCAACGAGGACGCCTACCGCCTGCTGCATGTCACGAACCTGAGTGCCGTGATAGATGTCGATCACGGCGACTCCGCCCCCGCGCGCGGCTTGGCGACCCGTCAGGGCGCCTGAGCCACGGGGCCTTCCGGCCCCTGAGCCACGGGGGTCTTCCGGACCAGGCCGGATCAACCCGTGGACGGCCTCTCCCAGTGGTAGGAGACGTCGCGGACGTAGGTGATGAAGCCGAGTCCGGTGTACATCCGCACGGCGCGGACGTTGTCCTCGTCCACGTACAGCAGGACCGAGTCGAGCCCCTCGGCCTGCAGATGCCGCAGGCCGATCAGGGTGAGTGCCCGGCCGAGTCCCGCGCCGCCCGCGCCCGGGAGCACGCCCACCACGTAGACCTCGCCGATGGGCCCCGGCTGCGCGTTCCGTGGCGGCGTCTGGTCGGTCTCGTGCACCTTCGTCCAGTGGAAGCCGACGGGTGCGCCGTCGCGCTCGGCGAGGAAGAAGCCACGCGGGTCGAACCACGGCTCGGCCCGGCGCCGGGCCAGATCGTCCAGGGCCCACCGGCCCTGCTCCGGATGATCAGCGAAGGCGGCCGCGTTGACGGCCAGCCAGGCCTGGTCGTCCTGGTCGGGGACGAAGGTGCGGACCGTCACACCGGCCGGCAGCCGGGGGTCCGGCAGGGGCGTCCCGGTCGCCAGCGGTCGCCGAAGCTGGAGCAGCACCCTCGTGCGAGTGAACGTGAGCCGGGTAGCCAATGCCGCGGCGGCCGGCAGGTCGCCGTGGGCCCAGATGTCGAGGCGGGACGACGGCGCCGCGAGGGCCTCGGTCAGTCCGCCGACCAGGGCTGTGCCGACGCCGCGCCCGCGGTGGTCGGGATGGACGACCACCTCGGCCTGCCGCGCCTGGTCCACGCCGCCCAGATGGGCGTAGCCGATGATCCGCCGGGCGGGGGTGCAGCCCGGCATGGTCGACGTGTCCGCGGCGTCCTGGTCACCAGGGGCGTCCGGGATATTCGGGGCGCTCGTGTCCGCGGCGGCCGACACGGCCAGCAGGTGCCGGCCCGCGCCGATCCGCAATCCGGGCCGGAGGGCCAGCCGGACGTCCTCGGACACCGGCCCGGAGCCGTCCGCCCGCTCCGCGGCGGCGAGGAGGCTCACGATGTCGTCCACGTCCATGGCGCTCAGGGTCTGCTGCCAGCTCAGCGAGGTCACCGGACGACCGTATGACGCTGGGCGGCCTTCGACGGTGCGGTCGAGAACCCGGGCGCGAGAACCCGGGCGCGAGGCCGAATCCTGGCTTCCGGAGCCGGGAGCTGGGCCTCGCGCCGACGGTGCCGTCCTACTGACGGTGCCCGGGGTGCCGGGGTACCGGGATACCGGGTGCCACGCGGCGGACGGGTGTCCGCGGTGACGTCAGACCCGTTCGGGGGTCCGGGACTCGTCACGGCCGACCCGGCCGGCCTCCCCGGGGGTGTTCTCCGGCAGCGGCGCGATGGGCGGCGCGACGAACTTGTACCCGACGTGCCGAACAGTGCCGATCATCGCTTCGTGCTCGGGGCCGAGCTTCGCTCGCAGCCGCCGGACGTGGACGTCCACCGTGCGGGTGCCGCCGTAGTAGTCGTAACCCCAGACCTCCTGCAACAGTTGGGCGCGGGTGAAGACCCGGCCCGGGTGCTGCGCGAGGTACTTCAGCAGCTCGAACTCCTTGAAGGTGAGCTCGAGCGGCCGGCCCCGCAACTTGGCCGAGTATGTGGTCTCGTCGACCGACAGGTCGCCGGACCGGATGACACCGGCTTCGGCCGTGCCGCCGGCCGCGGCGACCCGACCGATGGACAGCCGCAACCGGGCCTCGACCTCGGCGGGACCCGCGGAATCGAGGACGACGTCGTCGACTCCCCAGTCCGCGGACACCGCCGCCAGCCCACCCTCGGTCACCAGCGCCAGCAGCGGCGTGGTGAGCCCGGTGGTGCGTAGCAGCCGGCACAGACCGCGGGCGATCACAAGCTCCCGGCGGCCATCCACCACGATCACATCCACCGGCGGGGCGTCCAGCAGCGCGCTCGCCTCGAGCGGGGCGACCCGTACGGTGTGGGTGAGAAGCCCAAGCGACGGAAACGACTCGGCGGACGGGCCAGGGGCGTTGGTGAGCAAAAGGACGACGCTCAAGACGACTCCTCCAGGTGGTGTGTGGTGGGGCAGCGTCGACCCGGTGAGTAACTCGATGCCCGGCGCTGGGCGTCTCACGACCGTCATGGGCATGAAACGAAGGCCGGTATGTGGGGAGGATAGCGGAGTGTCCTACTCGGCTCCTACCGTCTACGGGCCACTACCTACGGCGGATCGTGAGATTCTGACCACGAGTCATGATCACTGGAGCGGTCGGGTGCCCGGTGCGTCACGCAATCTGGCTGTAGTGGTCACCCATGGCTTCTCCTGTTCGACGTCACGCCTGGCGCTGCAAGCAGTGATGGTCGGATTACGTTCACATCCCGATGTCCAGGTCATGGACCTGCAAGCGTACGGCCGATCCACCAGACTGTGCACTTTCGGTGACCTCGAGGTGCTGGATATCGGCTCGGCCATCGGCGCGGCCCGTCGACTCGGCTACCAGTGGGTCTGCCCCACGGGATGGTCGATGGGATGGTTGGTGGACGGTGCCGCCGTGCTGCGGCACACCGCGCTGATCCAGGTGGGGGGAGTCCGTCCACCGTCATCGCCGTCGGTATCCCCCGGAGGCGGTAGCCAGTGCGAGCGCGACCAGCCGGTGGTTCGTGCGGGACACCGCTCGGATGCGCCGAATCCATCGGCTGGCAGATCGGCTGGCAGAGCAGCCCACCGGCCGGATGGTGGCACGGCGCATGTTACGGGTGTGTATCGACCCCCACGCGTTCGTACTAATTCCCGCTTCTCCGGTGAAGATGACGGACGAAGGGCCGGAAGGATGGTGAAGGATGGTGACGGACGAGACCGCAGGGGCGGGCCGGCCCGCGTCGATCGCGCGGGTGACCGTCCGCTACTGGGCCGCCGCCAGGGACGCCGCGGGGGTGCCCCAGGAGGAGATCGGCGCGGATACGCTGGCCGCTCTGCTCGATGTCGTCGCGGCCCGCCACGGCGGGGCCCTGCGGGCGCTGCTGCGACGGTGCTCCTACCTCGTCGACGACCAGCCCGTGGGCCGGCGGGATCCGGCGGGGGTCATCCTGCGTGACGGTTGCGTCGTCGAGGCCCTCCCTCCCTTCGCCGGGGGATGACGCTGTTCGTCGCCGGCCCGAGGTCGCGCCTGGCTGGGACGGCGCGACGTGAGCCGCCCGAGCCGGACATGACAGCATGGGCCGGTGAGCGCAGGCGATCCTGGCAGGCCCCACGGCGTCCTCGTCCCGGACGAGGCTGCGTCCATCCCCGCAGCCTGCTGGGCGCCGGGCGCTTTGCCGTTGGCGGCCCTGGTGGCTACCGGCCTGGTGATGGCGGCCGCAGCCCTCGGCACGGGAGCCCTCGCGGCGGTCCTCATCGTCGAACAGATCGCGTTTGCCTGGGCCTGGGTCCGGATACTCCGGGCGTCGACCGGCACCACCCTGCTCGTGGCGGCCTGGGGTGTCCTCGGTGACGTGGTCCTGTTGGCCTCGGACCGGCACAGCTACGGATCGTTGGCCGGAGTCGTCGGGATCGCCGTGGCGGTCGTGATCCTCTACCAGCTCGCCCGACGCCGGTCAGCTCCCGTCTCCGGGGCAGGCCCGGTGTCCGCCAATGGTTCGAGTCCGGTGTCTGCTAATGGTTCGAGTCCGCCGCCCGGTCCCGCCGAGCGGGTCGGTGCGGATCTTGCTGCGGCGCTGAGTGGGATCATCTTCTGTGCGCTTTTTGCCGGTTACCTTGCGCTGCGCGCCGGGTCCGGCGCGCACCATCCGGCCGATCTGCTGGTCATCGCCGGCCTCCTCGGCGCGGGTGGCACGGTCGTGGCGGGCCGGCTAGTGGGATGGGCGGGCGTTCCGCTGGTGCCGGCCGGGGCGGTCGGCGTTCTGGCCGGCGCGGCGCTGGGGGCCGGCTTCGCTGCCCTCAACCCCGATCGTCTGACGGTGGGGGCCGCCGTCGCGATCGCCGCGGCGGGAGCGGCCGTGGCCGCCGTCATCGATCTGGTGCTGGCGCGGGCCCGTGACGCAGAGCCGCGGGTCGGCCCGGTCGCCACCTCGGCGCTGGTCGCGGACGTCCTGCTCACCGCCATCCTGCCGCTGGCCTCCGCGGCGCCACTGGTGTATTTCGTCGGGCGGCATCTGCCCGCGTGAGTCGATCGTCGGGCCGTGGCGGGGCTTGGACGGGAAGAGCCGGAGCCCGTCGGATGCTGTAGAAGCCGTGACCGGAATGTGGGTGTTGTCGGTGGCGACCGTGGCTGCGCTTGGACTGGGGGTGCTCATGCGGGCCCGGGACGGACGGTTCCGGCCGGTGGACGGCGGACTGCGGGCCGAGTTCGCATCGTTGGGCGAGACGATGGGGGAGCGGGCGACGCTGCTGCAGTTCTCCACGGCGTTCTGCGCTCCCTGCCGGTCCACCCGTCGGGTGTTGGCAGGGGTTGCCGAGGTCGTGCCCGGGGTACGCCATGTCGAGGTTGATGCGGAGGCGCATCTCGACCTCGTCCGTCGGCTGGGGATCAGGCGGACTCCGACGGTACTGATCATTGACGGTCATGGCAGGGAGGTGCGGCGCGCAAGCGGTGCCCCGCCGACGCGTGCGGCGGTGTTCGCCATCCTCGAAGAGATCGTTTTCAATGGGATCAATCGGGCAGATGGTGATCCTTCGGATTCATCGTCGGCGGGTTAACACAGACGTGACGTTCACTGCTACCGTGACACGAACCATGTCCCAGATACAGCTTGTGAAGCGCCGCGCGGTCGACCTGTGCCGTGTACACAGCTGTCTGTGTCGTCTTTCCTGATCGTGGGTTGTGTCCCTCAGCCGTGATCGGCTGGCCCCGGTGCATCGCCACATCCGAGCGGGTAGTCCAAGCCGGAAGTCAGGAGAAGGCCTCGTGGTAGATCCTCGCGGTATGCGGTTCGCCGCTGCCGTCACCACGATTATGCTCGCCGTGGTACTGCTCGCCGGCAGCCGCTGGTTGCTGCTCGCGCAGACCGTGGTGTTCGGGGTGGGGGCGGTGGCCGGGGTCCGGTACGCGCCCTACGGGCTGGTGTTCCGTTCCCTGATCCGGCCGAGGCTGGGGCCGCCCGCCGCCACCGAGGACGCCGCGCCACCCCGGTTCGCCCAGCTGGTCGGCGCGATCTTCGGCGTCGTGGGTCTCGTGGGATTCTTCGCGGGGATGCCGGCACTCGGTTACGTCGCGGTGGCCCCGGCCTTCGTGGCGGCTCTCCTCAATGCGGCGTTCGAGTTCTGTCTCGGGTGCCACCTGTATCTTTTTCTCCATTCGATAACCGTGAAAGGAGCACGCACATGAGCCGTGAGAAGGCGCTGGTCGACGCCTCGTGGGTCGAAGCGAACCGTAACGACCCGAAGGTCGTCCTGGTCGAGGTCGACGAGGACGTCTCCGCGTACGACAAGGGGCACATCCCGGGCGCGGTGCGTCTCGACTGGAAGTCCGAACTTCAGGACCCGGTCATTCGTGACTTCATCAACAGGGAGCAGTTCGAGAAGCTTCTCTCCGAGAAGGGGATCTCGAACGACGACATCGTCGTGCTCTACGGCGGGAACAACAACTGGTTCGCCGCATATGCATACTGGTACTTCAGCCTCTACGGCCACGCCGACGTCCGCCTGCTCGACGGTGGTCGCAAGAAGTGGGAGCTCGACAGCCGTGAGCTGACCACCGAGGTCACCCCGCGCCAGCCCACCAGCTACACCGCCCCGGAGCCGCGCACCGACATCCGGGCCTTCCGCGAGGAGGTCATCTCCGCGATCGGCGAGAAGGCCCTGGTGGACGTCCGGTCGCCCGACGAGTTCTCCGGCAAGCTGCTTGCTCCCGCGCACCTGCCGCAGGAACAGTCCCAGCGGGCCGGACACATCCCCACGGCGAAGAACATCCCGTGGGCGAAGACCGCGAACGAGGACGGCACGTTCAAGAGCAATGACGAGCTGACCGGCCTCTACACCGAGGCCGGGGTCAACCTGTCCAGGGACATCATCGCCTACTGCCGCATCGGCGAGCGTTCGGCGCACACCTGGTTCGCGCTGCACGAGTTGCTCGACCTGCCGAACGTGAAAAACTACGACGGTTCGTGGACCGAGTACGGCTCGCTCGTCGGCGTGCCGATCGAGAAGGGCGCGTGAGCCATGTGCGGCGCCATCAGCGGTGGACCATCTGTGGAGGGAATTGACGTGGCCAAGGAGACTGTGATCCAGGGGGTCGTGGTGCAGAGCGGGGAGCCGGTTTCGACCGGTTATGCCCGCCTGCTGGACGAAGGCGGCGATTTCACCGCCGAGGTTCCGCTGTCCGCGACGGGCCAGTTTCGTTTCTTCGCGCGGCCGGGGCAGTGGACCGTCCGGGCTCTTGTCCCCGGCGCGACCGGCGAGCGCAAGGTCGTCGCCCGTCAGGGTGAGCCGGTCGACACCCAGGTCGAGGTCGCGGCCTGACGTCGCGTTCTTTCGCCGGACGGGGACAACGGGTTTCTTCCGCTGTCCCCGTTCTCATGCCCGGACCCGGCCACCGCGGTTGTTTCCCGCCGGTGGCACGACGGCCGAAGCGGTGCTCGCCGGTGGCGGAACCGTGGTCGGTACGGCGAAGGCCATCGGGCCGATCGAAAAACAGTGCAGACCGTTGTCGCGGGCGAACGCCACTGCGGAGCCCCGATCGGGGAACGGCGCGATGATCCGGTCGACCGCACGCTGGCCGGCGGCGGCGAAAAGGACGACCGCGAAGAGTACGTCGGATTCTGCCATCATGCGATCATGAAAGCGCATCCCGGGAGGGTCTGAACACGTTTTCACGTGTTCCGTTCGTGGTCTGTCGTTGCGCGTGCGATGTCTTTTGCAAAGGCTCCGCCATGCCGTGAATGAAGTGTGACTCTTGGTAGGCGGGCATCTCTTGGTGGAGGGCACTTGGAGACGCCCGCTCGGAGACGGCTCAGTCGGACACGCGGTGCAGGCGCGCGGACAGGTGCGACTGCATCGGCTTGCCCTCGGCCTCCATGTCGATCGCGTAGGCGAGATCGCGGCCCTCGACCAGGCCGTAGAGCCGCACCGACCGGGTGACGTCACGGGCGGTGGCGGTGCGGATCAGGACGTTGTGATCGAGATCGATACGGGTGCCGCTCACCGTGCCGACGTAGATCTCGGCGATACCGAACGGGTGGGCCAGCATCACCTCGACGACCGGCTTCCCGCCCTCCCCGGACTGGACCCGCCAGAACCCGGTCTCGGTCGCCAACGGGCTGCCGGGCTCGCGGCCGTCCCGGGGCTCGTCCGCCCACCAGGTGTGCGACACGTATCCCAGCGCCGGGCGGCCGTCCGCGGCGAAGGTGATCTCCTGGCCGTAGTGGAATCCGTCCAGGCCCTCGTAACCGCCAACCCCCTCGCCCCGCCAGGTCCCGACGAGGAAGGCCAGCGGTAGCAGGCTGGCGTGCAGATCAACGGTGTTCGTCGCCGCGCCGAACCGCGCCGATCCGGCCGCGGACCGCTTCCCGGCGCTCAGCGCTGACCCTCGTACAGCTTGTAGACCACGTAACCGGAGAACCAGGCGATCAGGACGGACATCGCCACCAGAAGCCCGGTGAAGAAGTAGTGCAGCACGCCTCTAGCCTAGACGACGAGATCACGGGACTCCTCGTGGCCGTACCGGTCCTGGTCACCTCAGGTGCCACGCGGCATAGCTGCGCGCCAGGGCGGCTTTTGGCAGACTGGCACGATGGCCCGCCCGCTCGTCGTCAAGGTCACCGCCGGGACGGATGCGCCGGAACGGTGTTCCCAGGCGTTCACGGTCGCGGCGGTCGCCGCCGCCGCCGGTACGGACGTCTCGCTCTGGCTTACCGGGGAGTCCGCCTGGTTCGCGCTGCCCGGCCGGGCGGAGGAGTTCAGCCTGCCGGAGGCGGCGCCGTTGCCCGATCTGCTCGCCGCCATCCTCGCCGGGGGGCGTGTCACCCTGTGCACCCAGTGCGCGGCCCGGCGCTCCATCGGCCCGGACGACGTCCTGCCCGGCGTCCGCATCGCCGGCGCCGCCGCGTTCGTCGATGAGGTTCTCGCGGACGGCGTGCAGGCCCTCGTCTACTGAGGAGCGCCCGGCCCAGACGTAACAGTCTGGATGCAACGGCCTGGGTACAACGGGGGCGCGTGAATCGCCGGGAAGCACCGCGTCCTTCTCGGGACCGGGTCTCATCCCGGCTTCGTGGCCGAGCCGGCGTCGGCGGCCAGCTTGGCCCGCCACGCCTTCTCCCGCTCGATGGCGGAGGCGAATCCCAGCGCTATCGCCGGGTCGAAGTTCTCGTCGGCGTAGGAGCCGACGCAGCCAAGGAGGCGGTCGATCTCCTCCGCGGTGACCGCCAGTAGCGGGACCTGCCCGGTGAGGAAGATGTCACCGACCCGGTCGATGGAGAAGTGCACCCCGTAGGTCTTCGCGTTGCGGCCGAGCAGGAATCCGTAGGTGCCCGCCGCGTTCTCCGCCGGGGCGCGCATAAAAAACGCCTCGACGAGCAGGGTGTGGTCCTGCACGACGAGCCACGTCATCGTGCGCAGCTTGTGCTCGCCCTCCAGCGCGACGAGGAACGAGCCGGTGTCGACATGGTCGTAGGCGAGACCGAGATCCTTGAGCGTGTCCTCGATCACCACGTCGAGCCGATTGCGTTCCGCCGCGTCGATGGGTGCCGTCATGGCTGGGGCCTCCCCGGTAGCTGGTAGACGATGCCGGTTCCGGCGGAGATCCTTTCTCAGACGGCGACGGCGGTGGGGCTCAGCGCGTGCCGGTAGCTGCGCAGCACGCCATGGGCCGTGGCCGACCAGCCGAACCCACCGGCCCAGGCCACCGCTCCGGCGGAGAGCCGGGCCCGCCATCGTGGCTGGCGCAGCAGCCGGTCCAGCGCGTCAGCATAGACGGCGGGGGTCCGACCGGCGACGAGCAGCCCGGAGACACCGTCGGCGACCGCGGTGCGCAGGCCCCCGACCGCCGCGGCGACCACCGGGGTGCCGCAGGCCTGGGCCTCGAGCGCGACGAGGCCGAAGCTCTCGCTGTGACTGGGGACGACGATGGCGGTGGCCGCACGGTACCAGTGGACGAGCTCCTGCTGCGGGGCCGGCGGTTGGAAGCGGACGCGATCGGAGATCCCGAGAGACGCCGCGAGCTTGACCAGGGCGTCGGGTTGTTCCAGACCGGATCCGCTGGGGCCGCCGACCACGGCGACGGTGAGCCGCGAGCGGCGGGCGGGATCGCGCCGCAGCAGTTCCGCGGCGGCGCACAGCAGCAGATCGGGTGCCTTGAGCGGTTGGATCCGACCGACGAACAACAGCAGGTCGTCGGCGGGATCCACGCCGACGCGGGCCCGGGACTGCGCCATGTCACCTGGCCGGAAGACCTCCAGGTCGACGCCGGGCGCGACGACGTCGATCCGGTCCGACGCCGCGTCGTACAGATCGGTCAGGTGCCGGTACTCGTCCGCCGTGGAGGCGAGCAGCCGGGTGGCCCCCCCGATGACCTCCTGTTCGCCGAGCAGCCGGCTAGGCGGCTCCGGGCGGTCTCCGGCTGCCAGCGCGCCGTTCTTGATCTTCGCCAGCGTATGGGAGGTGTGCACGAGCGGGACACCCCATCGCCGTGCCACCGCGAGACCGACCTGACCCGACAGCCAGTAGTGCGAGTGGATCACATCGAACCACCCTGGTTCGTGCCCGGCCTCGGCGCGCAGCAGAGCTGCGGTGAACGCACACAGCCAGGCGGGAAGATCCTCCCGGTGGATCTCCTCGTACGGGCCGGCGTCGACGTGGCGGACCGTCACACCCGGCAACAGCTCGGCCGAGGTCGGCAGCTTGCTGCTCACCGCGCGGGTGAACACCTCGACCTCCACCCCCAACGCCGCGAGCTGCCGCGACAGCTCGACGACGTAGACGTTGAGCCCCCCGGCATCGCCCGTTCCCGGCTGCTCCATCGGTGAGGTGTGCATGGACAGCATCGCGACCCGGCTGGGCCGCCCGCGCCGTTCGGGCTCACCGTGGACCTGGGCGGCGCCGCTTCTGATCAGACGCATCGAGCACCTCCGCATCTCCACGCCCCCGGCGCCTGCCCGACACGACCAACCCTGCTGTGGACGAACACGTCTCCAACCGTTCTACCCGGCCGGTTGTCAGGTCAACTGTTGGTCTCCCCCCTTCGGGGTCCCGGCCGGCCCCTGGTCCGCCGGCCTGCCGGTCTGCCAGAGTGGATCCGTGACGAACTCCTCCCGTCGGGCGCCGCGGCTCGCGGCCGGACGGGCGCGTGCCCTCGGGATGCCCACCCGGGGTACCACCGCGCCGAACCGGTTGCGACGGATCGATCGCTGGACGCTCGACGCGGCCGCCGCGCTGCTGCGTGGGGCGGCGGATCCCCTGGTCGTCGATCTCGGTTTCGGTGCGTCCCCGGTGACCACGGTGGAGCTCTACGAGCGGCTGCGAACGGTGCGTCCGGACGTGCGCGTCGTCGGCCTGGAGCTCGACCAGGACCGGGTCGCCCGGGCCGTCCCGGCCGCGAGACCTCCCGGGCTGCGGTTCACCCGCGGCGGGTTCGAGCTTCCGCCGCCGGGGGAGCGCCCGGTGCTGGTGCGTGCCCTGAACGTGCTACGGCAGTATCCCGAGGCGGCGGTCCCCGGCGCGTGGGCGACGATGCTGGCGCGGCTCGCCCCCGGCGGGATGCTTGTCGAGGGAACCTGCGACGAGACGGGTCGGCGCGCCTGCTGGTTCGGTCTTCCGGCCCCGGGAGCGGCGCCGGCCTGGCTGCCGTCCGGCGCGCGGAGCCCGGCCGGGCCCACGCTGACCCTCTCCGCGCATCTGGCGAGCCTCGCCCGTCCGTCCGAGCTCGCCGAGCGGCTGCCCAAGGCGCTCATCGAGCATAACGTGCCCGGCCATGACGTCCACCGGCTGTTCACGGCCTTCGACCGCGCCTGGGAGCGGGCCGCGCCGCGGGCCGTCTTTTCCCCACGCCAGCGGTGGATCGCCGCCGTGGCGGATCTGCAGGCCCAGGGCTGGCCGGTCCGCGGCGACCGGCGGCGCTGGCGGCTGGGCGAGCTGACCGTCGACTGGCCCCCGGCGGGCGGTTCGGACGTTCTGCCGGCGCGGTGCGGGACGTCCCGGCGGAGATCCGGCGGGACGCCCCGGATCGTGGGTCCGTCGGTCCCGCGTTCAGTCGGCGGGACGGCGGGTCACGGCGATCTTGTCGAGCACCGTGAGGTCGTCCGCGCGGGGCTGCCACTGACCGGCCACGGCATTCGCGCGCACCTGGACCGGGCTGGTCGCGCCGGCGATGACCGAGGCGACCCCCGGCTGGGCGGCCAGCCCGCCGATCGCGACGTCCAGCAGCGACCGGTCCCGCTCCCGCGCAAAGGTTTCCAGGGTGTCCAGCCGGTCGAAGACCTCGTCGGTCAGCTCGTCCTGCCGGCCGGCCAGCCGGGTGCCGGGTGCCGGCACCTCGTCGCGCTGGTACTTGCCGGTGAGCAGGCCGTTCGCCAGCGGGTAGTACGGGATGACGCCGATGCCGTACTTCTGGGCGGCCGGCACGAGCTCTGCCTCCACGCCCCGTTCCAGCAGGTTGTAGTGGTTCTGTGCGGAGATGAAGCGGGTCGTCCCGGACGCCCGGGCGGTCCACTCCGCGTCGGCGACCTGCCAGGCATCGAGGTTGCAGGCACCGATGTAACGGGCCTTGCCCTCCTTGACGATCTCATCGAGGGCCTCGAGCGTCTCCTCGATCGGCGTGAAGGCGTCCAGGGTGTGCAGCTGGTAGAGGTCGATGTAGTCGGTCTGCAGCCGGCTCAGCGAACCCTCGACCGCCTTGCGGATGTACCGCCGGGACGCCCGCGCGCTGAAGTCCTGGCCGTACATGCCGCCCATGTCGTTGCCAAATTTCGTGGCGAGGACGACATCGTCGCGGCGGCCTCGCAGCACGTGCCCGAGAAGCGTCTCCGAGCCGCCCTTGTTCCCGTAGGTGTCGGCGGTGTCGAAGAACGTGATCCCGGCGTCGAGCGCCGCGTCGACGACCGCGCGGGTGCCGGTGAGGTCGACGCGCGAGCCGAAATTGTTGCAGCCGAGGCCGACGACAGACACCAGTAGTCCGGAGGATCCCAGCGGGCGATAGCGCATGAGTTAATACAACACATCGGACCACGGGCCCCGGACACCAGGCCCCGGACCCGTGGTCGACCGGAACACGTCAATGATTGCCCGTTGGTGTTCCGGTGTGTCGATGTTCGCGGGCCGTTACTTCTCTGGGGCGGCCTCGGTCACGGCCCGGCCGACCGCCTCGGCCGCCTTGCGGCTCGAGGTGCGTGCGGCGCGGGTCTGGCTCACTGCCGTCCGGGTGTGCTGCACCGCCTCCTCCGTGGCCGGGCTGCGCCGGATGCTCGCCACCCGCTTCTCTCCCCGAGTGGCGAAGCTGTTGTAGAGGTGGGTGGCGCGTCCCTGCAGGTCGGAGATCTGGGAGGTGACGGTGGCCGGCAGCGCACGCACGGCCGTCCCGACCTGGGTCGGGACCCGCGCCGCCTGGGTGGGCAGCGCGCCGACCCGGTCGGAGATCTTCCGAACCTCGGTGCTGGTGGTCGTCGGCAGGGCGAGCAGCTTCGCCACAGCGAGATCCGCCGCTCCCACCGACGCGTAGAGCGGCTTGCGCACCTCCGCCAGCGGAACCTTGACCTCGGCCCTCGCCTCGGCCGTGTCCTCCTGGGTCTGCGTGCTGACGCGGGCGGTGGGACGGCTCGCGGGGCGATTCGTCGTGCGCGTGGTGGCCATGATGTCTCCCTCGGTTCGAAGATTCGTTGATTTCGTGTAGAGATTTCCTGTTAGCGCTTCGTCGCCGACGGGTGAAAGGTCGGGTAAATGATGCGAGGGTCAGGGTGGTGATATGCCGTACAGGAACGGAGTCCTGCTTGTCGCCGCAGTCCCCGCCGGTCGACCTAGGTCTGATCGACCGGGTTGTCGGTGGTCGGCTGCGGAGCCGGTGCTGCCGGGGCGGGTGTGGACGCGGGGGGAGCGCCGGTGATCGGACTGCTCTCGGCCCTCGTCGCCGTCGGTTCGCCTCCTGTGGCCTTCGATCGCCTGGTGCGGCCCGTGGCGGTTCCCGGTGACGGCCTACCCGTACCGTCCGACGGGGCCGACCGTGCCGCGGTGGTGGTGCCGCCCCGGGATGTCGTTGACGCCTCTCGGGCGGATTTCCGTTTCGTCGTCGGCTCCGCGAAGGTCGGTCCCGCGGTGGCGGCCGAACCCCGTGCGGACGACGAACCACCGATGGCGGCTGGACTTGCGGTCGGGGCGGCGGGCTCGCCAGGGACGAACCCGCGCGACCCGGCCTCGGCGTCGCCGTCCGGGTGGCCGCGGCCGGCCCGCGCCGCGATGGCGTTCTCCCGGCAGAACGCCTCGTAGATGTCGAGCACGACCTGCTTCTGTCGTTCGGACAGGGATTCGTCCGCGAGCACGGCAGCCATGACGTTCTCTCCGCCCTGCCGTTCCTCCAGAATTCCGGCCTGCACGTAGAGCACTTCGGCGGAGATGCGGAGCGCCTTCGCGATCTGCTGAAGAATCTCCGCGGACGGCCGCCGGAGGCCTCGCTCGATCTGGCTGAGGTAAGGGTTGCTCACCCCGGCCTGCTTGGCGAGTTGACGAAGGGAGATCTGTGCGGTGTGCCGCTGATCGCGGATGAAATCACCGAGATCGCGCACATTCAGGGCCGCCACCGGGTCGAACGCCTCCTTCGCCGGAGGGCGAGGCGGGTTGCCGCGCCCATGGCGGGCGCCCCGCCATCCGTGAACCTCGGCCTACGGCTGGACCCTGCGGCCGAGGACGCCGCGGACGACTGCCCGCCGAGAGCCCGCCGTCCGTGGACGCTGCGATTCAGGGGAGGCCATGGTGCCTCGGCAGGCTCCGGCCGGTACGGAAACGAGTGCGCCGCCACAACACATCACCAACGCAGCCGACGATACGTCGGGTTGCTAACTCTGGCAAGCGGTCAGTTAGCGCTCTTTGGACGTGTCCGCCCCGAGGTGCACCACCTGGTACTCCGCGGACCGTCGCCCCTTTGACCACGGCGGATGCCGCAGTTCCCCGTTTTCGGGCCCACCCGAAGCGCCCGTGCCTGCCGGCGCGGCTCAGTCGTTGTGGGACTGTCCCTCGGCCTGGGCCAGCCAGGCCCGCTGAGCGGCGAGGGCGGACTCGGTGTCGGCGATCTCCTTGGTGCGTCCGGCGGCCCGGGCCCGGGCCAGCTTCGCCTCCAACTTTGCGACGGATTCCCGCAGCTTCGTCACGAATGGTGAGGAGGAGAGGGAGTGCTGGGCCCAGCGAGCATCGGAGGCCTCGCGCAGCTTGTCGCCGATGGCCGCCATCTGCCGCTCCAGGGAGCCCGCGACCTCCCGGGGGACCCGCCCGATCTCGTCCCAGCGGTCCTGGATCTCCCGGAGACGACGCAGCGAGCGGTCGGTATCGGCCGGATCCAACGCCGTCGCCTCGGCCAGCAGTTCCTCCTTCTTGACCTGGTTTTCGCGCAACTCGGCGTCGCGCTCGGCATTGGCCTCGTTGCGGCGGGTGAAGAAGGCGTCCTGTGCCGTACGGAAGCGGCTCCACAACGCGTCGTCGATATCCTTCGCCGCGCGACCGGCGGCCTTCCAGCCGGCGAGCAGCGCCCGGTAGCGGGCGGTCGTGCCGGCCCAGTCGGTGGAGTCGGACAGCGCCTCCGCCTCGGCGATGATCGCCTCCTTCCGTTCCCTTGAACGGGCCCGCTGCGTGTCGAGGGCGGCGAAGTGCGCGGTCCGGCGGCGGGTGAACTCGTCCCGGGCCGTGGCGATGCGCCGCCACAGCGCCGAGTCGGTGCGCTTGTCCAACGAGCCGGCGGCGCGGAACTCCTCGGCGAGCGCGCGGAACCGCTCCCCGGCGGTCTTCCACTCCGAGCTGTGGCCGAGCCGTTCGGCCTCGGCGACCAGCTGCTCCTTGGCCGCGGCGATCCGGCCGGCCCGCTCGGCCCGCTCGGCGGCGAGCGCGGAGCGATGTTCCTCAGTGGCGGCGACCACGGCCTCCAGCCGCGTGCGCAGCGCCTCCAGATCACCGACGACCGCGGCCTCGTCGAGGGAGCCGAGCAGCCGGCGGGCGCTGCCGACGATCCCGGCCGGATCGACCCCGCTGACCGTCAGCCGCCGTTCGAGCAGCTCGACCTCGGCGGACAGATCGTCGAAGCGGCGTTCGAAGTGGGCCAGACCCTCGCGGAGACTGCCGGCACGCCATGATCCGACGGCACGTTCGCCGCTGGCCGTGCGAACGAAGACCGTGCCGTCGTCGGCGACACGCCCCCAGGCGGATGCGTGGTCGGGCTCGCTGCGGTCGCTCATGGTGTTCCCGAAGATCGACTGACGTTTCCTGCCATTCTTGCAGGCGTTGGCCGTTGAGGGGACAGCCGCCACGGATCGGTCACCACGATTCGCCGTCGACCGGGTGCGGCGCGTCGGCCGTGGGGGTCGATCCGAGCCGTCGGCGGTGTTGCGTGGGCCGTCGGCGGTGTTGCGTGGGATGTGGACGGACCGGACGACACGTGCAGGCACCGGCTGCTCCCCCGCGGGAGCCACCCCGTACCGGCATCCCGGCACAGGTGGGGCCAGGATGCATAACCGTGACGCGTGAGGTGGGTGGTAGCCGGGCGGGCTGGCGAGTCGGCGTGTTGTTGCTGCCGGCGTTCGTGGGACTCGGTGTTTTCGTCGTCGGGCCCGCATTGGTGTCGGCGTTCATCGCGGGCACGGACAAGACCCTGACGGGGCCGCGTTTCGACTGGGTCGGCACGGCGAATCTGCGTACCGCTCTCTCCGACGCGGACCTGGCCGGCGCCGTGCGCAACACGCTGCTGTACTGCGCCCTCACGGTGGTACCGGCGGTCGCGATCGGGCTGGCGCTCGCGCTGGCCGCCGAACGGGTGACCCATGGTCGGGCGCTGGTGCGATGTGCGCTGTTTCTTCCGGTCAGTGCGAATATTGTGGCCATGGCGGTCGTGTTCGCCTACATGTTCGACAGTAGCCCCGACGGTCTCGCGAACACCATCGTCGGGCTGTTCGGGGTGGCTCCGGTCGACTGGCTCGGCGACACCTCGACCGCGTTGCCGGTGGTGGCCCTCGTCGGTGGTTGGCGGCTGACGAGCTTCGTCTTCGTCGTCTATCTCGCCGGGTTGACGGCGGTCCCGAGATCGGTGTACGAGGCGGCGGACGTGGACGGCATCCACGGATTCGCCCGGCTGCGTCACATCACCCTGCCGCTGCTCGCCCCGACGACGATCTTCCTGGGGGTGTTCGTCACCATTTTGACCCTGCAGACCTTCGAAACGGTCGCGGTGCTCACGAAAGGTGGCCCCCTGGACTCCAGTACGACGATCATTTACTACATTTATGAGGTCGGATTCACTGGATCGTTCCGCATCGGATATGCCTCGGTGATCGCCCTGATGCTGTTTGTCGTGATCGTGGCACTGGGTGCCGCTGGTGGGCTGCTCGGGCGCCGCATCCGACGCACACGGGAGGCCGCCGCGTGAGCGTCGACACCTCCAGCCCGGTGCCCGCGCCCACGCCCCGTGGCCACGCCGTGCGGCGAGCCTCGCGTCGGCGGGCCCCGCAACCGGGATCGGCGCCGGCGCCGATCCCGGCATCGCGGCGCGGTCGCCGCCGGTCACCGGCCGGACCGACGATCGGGCGTCTCGTCCTGCTCACGATCGGCATCGTCGCGGCCGTCCTACCCTTCGTCTGGATGGTGCGGACCGCCATCGGGCCGCGGCAGACCGCGCTGGCGCTGACGTCGAACCCGATCCCGTCCAGCATCGACCTGAGCTCGTTCGACCGCGCCTGGTACGCTGGTGATCTTGGATCCGCCCTGCTCACGGGGGTGGCGGTGAGCCTGGCGATCCTCGCGTTGCAGCTCGCGACGGCGATCCCGGCCGCCTACGCCTTCGCCTGTCTGCGCTTTCGCGGGTGTACGGCCGCCTTCGCGGTGGTACTCGCCACCCTGCTGGTGCCGACCCAGATCACCGCCGTGCCGAACTACGTCACCATTTCCGCGCTCGGACTCGCTGACACCCGGGTCGGCCTGGTCCTGCCGTTCATGACACACGCGGCGATGATCTTCATGTTCCGGCAGTACATGAGCACCATCCCGGGGTCGGTCCTGGAAGCCGCGCGGATGGACGGGCTCGGTACCTGGCGGACGCTGTGGACGATCATCGTGCCGCTCGCCGCGCCCGCGATCGCCTCCGTATCGGTGTTCAGCTTCCTGTTGTCGTACAACGAGTACCTGTGGCCGCTGCTGGTCGCGCGGTCGCCGGACATCGCCACCCCGCCGCTGGCGCTCGCGCGCCTGATGACCGACTCCTCCTCCGTCATTCCGGACTTCACCGAGCTCGCCGCGGCCGCGCTGATCATCAGCCTGCCGTCGCTCGTCGTCTTCGTCGTCGCCCAACGCCGTCTCGCCGCCGGAATCACCGGTACGGGTGCCGGTGCCTGAGAGGAGGAACGTGTGATCCGTATTCGCCGAATGCTGCCGCTGCCCGTCGCCGCTGCGATGATCATCCTGACCGCGTGCGGCGGCGGTGGTGACGCGGGCCCGGCAGACCCCGCGGAGAGCCTGCGCCCCACGGCCCGCCCGGCCGGTGCCGGCGTCGACAACGTGGCGGGCGCCAAGGCGTCGCCCGCCTGCGTGGCCCAGGTCAAGACGCTGCGGATGTCCGCCGTCGGCACGCTCAACGACGTCGCGAAATCCGGCAAGGCCTATCTGGAGAAGGCGCATCCCGGCCTCACCGTGGACCTCAACACGAGCGCGCCGGACTACACCTCCCTCGTCCAGCAGATCAGCGCCGACCGCTCGGCCGGCCGTTCCGTCGACGTGGCGGTCGCCGGCTTCGACCTGCTCCCGACCTTCGCCCGGGACCTCGGCGCCCAGGAGCTCTCCCCGCGCCTGCTGCGCGCGTCCTACGACCAGCGGCTGGTCGGCCTCGGGCAGGTCGCCGGGAAGCAGATCGGCATTCCTCAGCAGGTGTCGTCCCTGGCCCTGGTCTACAACCTCGACGTGCTGCAGAAGGCCGGCGTCGATCCAGCGACGCTGGGCACGACCGACGGGGTGATCGCCGCCGCCGACAAGATCAAGGCTTCGGGTCAGAACATCCAGCCCCTCGACCTGCCGACCGGCCAGCAGTTCGGGCAGTGGATCCTCAACACCCTGGCCAGCTCCAAGGGGACGTCGATCCAGGACGCGAACGGTCGGCCCGCCCTGAACACCCCGGCGGCCCGCGAGGCCGCCGCGTTCCTCGCGAAGGCCGCGAGCTACGGCACGCACTCCGCCGACCCGACCCAGCAGGGCCTGCTGCGGTTCGGCATCCGCCGGCAGACGGCGATGACCGCCGTGACAGTGGCCTCCGTGGCCGGTGGGCTGAGGTTCATCGCGGGGCAGGGGACTAAGGGTTTCCGGGCCGGCGCGGTCCCGTTTCCGACCCTGCCCGGCGGGACCCAGCACCCGGTCGCGGGCGGCAACGCGCTGACGGTCCTGTCCACCGACCGCTGCCAGCGGGAGATGGCGACCGAACTGGTCGTGTCGCTGCTCTCGCCGGACGTCGTGGCCGCGAGCACGGAGGCGTTGAGCTACATCCCGGTGGATACTCAGGCTGTCAGCCAGCTCGGGTCGTTCTACGAGACCTATCCGCAGCTCAAGCCGTTCAACGCACTAATCCCCTCGCTGGTGAAGGCGCCGGCCTGGAGCGGGGCCCGCGGCGGGGAGGTCCCGAGCGCGATCTCGGACCAGGTGCAGCGCATCCTCAAGGGCGAGGACCCGGTCAGGGCTCTCGCCGCGGCCCAGAGCCAGGCTGTGGAACTCACCCGTTGACCGGCGGACGCCGTGGGAGAGACCGATGACCCGGATCACGGAACCGGCCGACGGACCCGCCGCGGTGACGGCTGACGGACCCCCCGCGGTGATGGCCGCCACCGTGGGGGTGCCGATCGAGATCGACGGGCTGGGCCGGTCGTTCGGCCCGGTCCATGCGCTGCGCGACGTCACCCTGACGGTTGCGCCGGGGGAGATCGTCGCGCTGCTCGGACCGTCCGGCTCGGGTAAGTCGACGCTGCTGCGGATTTGCGCCGGCATCGAGGAGCCGACGTCGGGTGATCTGCGTTTCGGCGGGGTCAGCCAGCTTGGCGTCGCACCCCACCGCCGGGACGTGTCTATGGTCTTCCAGCATTTCGCGCTCTACCCGCATCTGACGGCGCTGGAGAACCTCACCTTGGCGTTGCGTTACGGCCGTGGCCTGCCGAAGGCCGCGGCGGTGGCCCGGGCCCGTGAGACGCTGGACATGCTCGGCATCGGTGAGCTGGCAGCTCGCCGGCCTGCGAAGATGTCCGGGGGCCAGCGCCAGCGGGTCGCGATCGGCCGGGCACTCGCGACCCGGGCCCGGGTGATCCTGTTGGACGAGCCGATGTCGGGGCTCGACGCCCAGCTCCGGGTCGATCTGCGGGTCGAGATCGTGGGCCTGCTGCGCCGGCTCGGCACCACCGCTCTGTTCGTCACGCACGACCAGGCCGAGGCGATGGCGGTCGGTGACCGGGTCGCGGTGCTCAGCGGCGGCCGGTTGCAGCAGATCGGGACGCCCGACGAGATCTACGACCGGCCCGCCACGCGCTTCGTCGCGGCATTCGTCGGCAGCCCGCCGATGAACGTCCGGGAGGGACGCTGGCATGACGGCCAGCTGCGCGGGGACGGATTCGCCCTGGCCGCCCCCGCCGGCGCGACGGCGTTCGGAGTCCGGCCCGAGCACCTGGTCCTGGCGGCGGGGGCTTCCACCGGATCAGGATGGGGACCGGCGGACGCCGTGGTGGCGCCGGTGGCGCTGGCGTCGCCGGCGTCGGATGCGCTGCGGGTGGCCGGTGAGGTCGTGGTGAGCGAGCGGCTCGGAGCGGAGCGGACGGTGCACGTCCGGACCTCCGCCGGGGTGCTCGCCGTCCGGGTCGACGCCGCTCAGGTGCTCGGCGTGGGCATGCCGGTCACCCTGCGCGCACCGCTGTCCACCCTGACCTTCTTCGACGCAGCCGGCGCCCGGATCTGACGCGGCGCGGCCTCGCCCCGGCGCGGCCGTCCCCTTCCCACCGCGCGTCCAGTCGGATCGGCGTCGCGTGAACCGCGGAGGGGCCCTCCCCGTGGGCATGTCCCCGGCTGCCCGACTCGGGGGCAGCGACCTGCTGGCTTGTGGGGAACGGAATTCCTGACCGGCCGACGTGGTCGTGTTCGGTCGAAACAGGAATATAACGTGCTTTTTTTCGGACGGCTCGGCGGACATGCGTGCAATTAGGGCCCGCCAGTGGTCCGGGAGTGACCTCTGTGCACGCATCGCACCGGAGTCGTCTCTTGGAGCACCAAGATGTCGCGACATAGCGTTAGTAGGTGCTCACGGAAGTGGCCCTGGAGATGCGACTACGAGGAGAACGTCGATGCTGACGGATAACGCTCATGCCTGCACTCATCCGCTTGCGTTCGTCCGAGCCCAGCGCGGGTGGTCCTATCAGCGTCTGGCGCGGGTCGTGGCCCGCCGCGCACGTGACCTCGGGGTGGCGAACATGGCCGCCGAGCGGCAGAAGGTCTGGCGCTGGGAGCACCGTGGTGTCGTGCCCGACCGAGTGTCCCAGCTCGCGCTCGCCGCGGAGCTCGGCGTGCCCAACGATCGCCTGGAGTCGCACCCCTGGCCCGCGTGGCTACCGACCGGCGACGCGGTGCGCACCGAGTACCCGTGGACGCCGGGCGGCAGCATAACCTCGATCATGGACGTCGTCGAGGACGCGCTCTCCGACCGCCGCGGCTTCCTGACGATCACTGGGGCCGGGGTGGCGGAACTCGCGACGCAGTGGCTCGGCATGGAACCGGCCCGGCTGGCGGCGGCCCTGAACGGGGGACGGGTCGACGACCAGATCGTGAACCGGATCGAGCACAACATCCCCGGGCTGCGGGTCATGGATGAGCGGCTCGGCGGGGAGAGCGTGCGCCGGCTGGTCGACGCCGAGCTCGGCGTGGTGGCGGACCTGCTGGTGCGCGGGTCCTACACCGAGCACGTGGGCCGTCACCTGCATCTGGTGGCCGCGGAGCTCGCCCGGTTCGCGGGGTGGGTCTCGTTCGACGCCGGCTTCCAGACGGCCGCCCAGCGGTACTGGATCACCGCGCTGCATGCCGCGCACGCCGGCGGGGACCGCATGCTCGGTGCGAACGTGCTGAAGAACATGTCCCTGCAGTGCGTGGACTTCGCCCGCCCGCGGGAGGCGGTGGATCTGGCCGAGGCCGCCGTGGCCAGCGCCGGGGGAGCGTCCGGTCGCGTCGGCGCCATGCTGCACATGCGGCGGGCCCGTGCCCACGCCGCGCTCGGGGAGGCCAGCGCCTGCGCGCAGGCGCTGGCCTGTTCGGAGGAGGCGATGGTCACCGCGCGGCCTGAGGACCCCGCCTGGTCGTCCTACTTTGACGAGGCCGAGTACCAGGCGCAGATCGGCAGCTGCTACATCGATCTCGGTCACCTCACGCAGGCGGACCGGTGGCTGGAACGCTCCCTGGCGATCCACCCGGACTCCCGGGCCCGGGACCGGGCCACTTACCTGCTCCGGTGGGCCGCGGTCCAGATGGATCTCGGTAACGTCGACCACGGGTGCGAGCTGACCCGCCAGGCCCTGCCGATGCTGGAGGCGACGCGATCCAAGCGCAACGCCCGCCGGGCCGACGAGCTGCGCCGCCGGCTGCGGCGGCACGGCACCGACCCGGCGGTGCGGGAACTCGATCAGCTCCTCGCCCGGACCGCCTGAGCCGGCCGGAACCCGAGCCGGCCGGGAATCAGGAACGCAGCCGCCCGGCGGGACGCTTCGGCGCCGTCGTGGCCGGCTCGTCGTCCGGATCGATCGCGGCGGCCAGCGGCGCGCCGTCGGGATCGGCGGCGACGAGGGCGGCATCCGCCGGCACGGACCGCTTGATCACCGCCAGGGCGATGGGGCCGAGTTCCTCGTGGACCTCGGAGCTGCCGACGAACCCGACCTCGCGCCCGCCGACCGTGACGGGAGAACGGGGCGCCGCCACCGTGCCGTCGAGATGCAGCAGCACCAGCCGCCGCGGCGGGCGACCGAGGTTGTGTACCCGGGCGACGGTCTCCTGCCCGCGGTAGCAGCCCTTGTCCAGGTGCACGGCGCTCGCCAGCCACCCCACCTCGTGCGGAATGGTGCGATGGTCGGTCTCCCGGCCGAGCCGGGGCCGTCGGGAGGCGATGCGCATGGCGTCGAAGGCGGACAACCCGGCCAGACCCGCCCCGGCGGCGCGCAGCCGTTCGACGGTGCCGCTCAGGTCGGCCCGGCCGACGAGGAGGTCGACGCCGTGGGGGATCCGCCGGACCAGCGTGCCCGTCCCGGTGCGGCCGACTGGGTAAGGACCGGTGACCGGTGCCCCGACCGGGTCGGGTGCCTGTGGTTCGGGCAGGTCCAGGCCGGGCGCGCCGTCACCCGGCCCGTCCAGCGCCGCGGCCGCGACCTGCGCGGCCCTTGGCCCGAGCACGCTGAGCACCGCCGTCACCGCGCCGATGTCCGTCGGCTCCACTCGGAGCATGAAGCGCATCGACTCCAGGTAGCGCAGCAGGGCGCCGCCGGTGCCGGGCTCGACGTCCACCCAGGTGGACGTGCCGTCGTCGGCGAGGACGAGATGGTGTTCGACGTGGCCGTGCGGGGAGAGCACCAGCGCCTCGGTGCCCCGCAGCGCGCCCAGCGCAGACAGATGCTGAGAGGTGACGCTGTGCAGCCAGGAGAGCCGGTCGGGGCCGGAGATGCGCAGCACGTCCCGATGCGATCTGTCGACGACGGCGGCGCCGTCACGCACTGCGCGCTGTTCCCGTAGCGGATCGCCGTAGTGGGCGGCGACCACGGCGTCTTCGGCAGTGCCGGCCACCGCACCCGGCAGGCCGAGCAACGGGGAGAGCGAGGCGGACGTCGTGAGGGACCCGGCGGTCATGGAACTCAGTCTAGGTCGCCGTGGCGTGCCTCGGCCGGGCCCGCGCACGGTTCGGCTGTGGCCCCCGGCCCGCGCGGGTGGCCTGGCTGTTCCGGCCGGTTGGTGTCAGGAGCGTCCCACAACGCGCGCGGAAAAGTCGTTGCGATGCGCCCCTGGGTCCGCGTAGCGTCACGGGTACACGAGAAGGGAGGTGGTCCAGGCTTTGTGTGCTCATAGGACTCGTGAGGTGGCTGTCCGCTAGCCGGTCTCGTGGTCCTCACCTCTAGCCGGGTGGCCCATGGGCACCGGCACCGGCGAGAACCAGGCAGACACCCGACCCCCGGGCGCCGTCGCAAGTCCCGACGGCCCGCCTCTGCTTCGCGCGGCGGCGGAGCGCCCGGGGGTCGTTCAGTTCCGGATGAATCCCGGTCGTGCCG
>NZ_CDXDOR010000022.1:40531-49509 GCF_978021225.1 Frankia sp. CeTa3Moorea
CCGGCACGACCGGCCCCGAGCCGGGGAGCCACAGGCAACAACCGGCAATGCTGGCCGAGCGGGCCGCCGAGCGGGCAGGATCTCGGGTATGCCGACGCTCGTCCTGCTCCGCCACGGTGAGAGCATTTGGAACCGCGAAAACCTGTTCACCGGCTGGGTGGACGTTGATCTTTCCGAGAAGGGTGCCAAGGAGGCCACTCGCGGGGGTGAGCTGCTGCGGGAGTCCGGCGTCCTGCCGGACGTGGTGCACACGTCCCTGCTGACCAGGGCGATCCGCACCGCCTGGCTGGCGCTGGACGCCGCCGGGCGCACCTGGGTTCCGGTTCGCCGCACCTGGCGACTCAACGAGCGGCACTACGGCGGCCTGCAGGGCCTGAACAAGGCGGAGACGCTGGAGAAGTTCGGCGCGGAGCAGTTCCAGCTCTGGCGTCGCTCCTACGACACGCCGCCGCCGGAGATCGGTCCGGAGCAGGTCAGCGGGGTGGACGAGCGCTACGATGACCTCGCCCCCGACGTCATCCCGCGGACCGAGTGCCTTGCCGACGTCGTCGCCCGGATGCTGCCCTACTGGTACGACGCGATCGTGCCGGACCTGCGGACCGGCCGCACCGTTTTGGTGGCGGCGCACGGCAACTCACTGCGTGCCCTGGTGAAGCATCTCGATCATATCAGCGACACCGACATCGCCGGGCTCAACATCCCCACTGGCATCCCGCTGCGCTATGAGCTGGACGACCAGCTGGGTGTGGTGAGCTCGGGGTACCTCGACCCCGACGCCGCGGCGCTCGCCGCGGCCGCCGTCGCCGCGCAGGGCAGCAGGAAGTAGTCGGAAAAGTAATCGAGAAGATAGTCGAGACTAAAAATAGTCGGGACTATAGCCATATAGTCCCGACCGAGTCCTATAGCCCTGACCGGCCCGTGCCACCGTCGCGGGCCATCTCGGGCAGCCGCCATAGCGTCGGCGGGATGCACGCGGGGAACCGTCGGGCCGTGCGTGGGGGCCACGCGCGCGAGGCCGGGGGCGGATCCCCCGGGTGCCCTCACGCGCGGCTGGAATCCCCGGTGACCAGGTAGAGCACCCGGCGGGCGACCGAGACCGCATGGTCGGCGTACCGCTCGTAGTACCGGCCGCAGAGAGTGATGTCGATCGCCGCCTCCATCCCGTGCGGCCAGGGCTTCTCGATCAGTATGTGGAACAGGGCGCGGTGCAGCCCGTCCATCGCATCGTCGTCGGCCTCCAACTGCTTGGCGAGGTCGGTGTCCCGGCTGGCGATCACCGATCCGGCCTTCGCGACGATGCGCTGCGCGACCTGCCCCATCTCCAGAATGGTCGCACGAAGCTCCGGCGGGATCGCCCGGCCCGGATAGCGCCGACGGGCGACCTTCGCCACGTGCAGGGCGAGGTCGCCCATCCGCTCCAGGTCGGCGACGATCCGCAGCGTGGCCACCATCATCCTCAGATCGGTGGCGACCGGGGCCTGGCGGGCCATCACGTCGAAGGCCCGCTCCTCGATCTCGTTGCGCAGCAGGTCGACCGTCTCGTCTCCGCTGATGACGTTTTCGGCGAGTTGGAGATCGGCGTCGAGGAGAGCGGTGGTGGCCCGGGCCATGGCCGAGGCGACCAGGTTGGTCATCTCGATCAGGGACTGGTTGATGCTATCGAGTTCGTCGGTGAAGGCGTCCCGCACGGACGGCTCCTTCTCATTCGGTGGCGGATCGAGGGGTCAGAGATCCTGAGGGATTGACTTGATCATGGTGGTCCTGGGTACTTGCGTCGCTCCGGCTCTGACGATGATGCGGACCTCTCGCTCTCTGGTGAACTTTGGCGATGGGTCTGATGAACAGCTAGCGACGATCGGCGGTGGAGGCTTGCAGAGCAATACCTAGGTGGCATGCGGACACCTAGCATGCGGCGAGTGGGTGACAGGTCGGCGGATGCCATGACAACCGGTACACACCGCATCCGCAGCTCGTGCAGCTCGTGCAGGTCGGCAGGCCGTGCAGGGTGAGTGGACGATGGTGGACGATGACAGCAGTGCCTGGAACAGCCGGTTCGACGACTGACCTGACGACTGACCTGACGACTGGTTCGGCGTCCGGCGGGGACACCGGCGGCATGACGTTGCCGGCGAAGCTCGTGCGTCGGGTGATCGCCGGCCTGCCGACCGGTCTGCTCGTCCTCGACACCGCGGACCGGGTGGTCCTGGTGAACACGGTCGCGCGACGCATGGGTGTGGTCGCCGCCGACGAGATCGCGGTGGCGGAGCTGGCCGATCTCGTCCGGGCCACCCGGCTCGCGGGCAGTGACCAGGAGCGGCAGCTCGAGCTGCCGCCCGTCCCCGAGCCCCCCCTCACCCGTCCCCGACCGGACCAGGAGGGGCTGGCGGTGCGTGCCCGGGCCCGGCTGCTGGACTCGTCCGGTCATGTCGCCGTCATCGTGGATGACATCACCGAGTCGCGTCGGGTCGAGGCCGTCCGTCGGGACTTCGTGGCGAACATCAGCCACGAGCTCAAGACACCGGTCGGTGCGTTGCACGTCCTTGCCGAAGCGGTCGCCGCGGCCTGCGAGGACCCGGTGGCAGTCCGCCGGTTCGCCTCCCGGATGACCCACGAATCGGCCCGGCTCGCCCGTCTGGTTCAGGAGATCATCGATCTCTCCCGGCTGCAGGGCGCCGATCCGCTGCCCAACCTGCGGCCGATGCGGGCGTCCGCGGTGCTCACCGAGGCGGTCGACCGCACCCGGCTGGCAGCGCAGGCCCAGGCGATCTCGGTTGTGGTGATCGGCGACGATGACTTGCCGGTGTGCGGGGACGAGGGCCAGCTCGTGACCGCCGTCGCGAACCTGCTCGACAATGCGATCAGCTACTCGCCGCGTGGCACCCGGGTCGTGCTCGGGGTCCGGCGCAGCGGTGGGACCGTGGAGATCTCCGTCGCCGACGAGGGCATCGGGATCGCGGAGAAGGACCTGGAACGGGTCTTCGAACGCTTCTATCGGGCGGATCCGGCGCGATCCCGCGCGACCGGTGGGACCGGCCTGGGGCTCGCCATCGTCAAGCACATCGCGACCAATCACGGCGGCGTGGTCTCCGTGTGGAGCGCCGAGGGCGCGGGTTCCACCTTCACGCTCCGGCTGCCGCTGTTCACCGGCGACGATGACGATGCGATGACGGACGGCCCGGACGAAACCCGCGAGGATGACGGGGTGGATGGCTTCGACGTCGTCGGGGTCGGTGCCGACGCCCGCGGTCGGGGCGATGGTGAACATCATGGCGATGATGAACATCATGGCGATGATGAACTCGGTGGCGGTTCGTGAACGGTGAACGGTACTGGTCATGACCAGTGAACGCGGCGGGTCCACCCGTCCCATCGACAGTAACAGGAAGCGGTCCGGGTCGGCCGGTCCGTCCAACGTAACAAGGGGAGCGAACAGGTGACCCGGCTGCTCGTGGTCGAGGACGAGGAGTCCTTCTCCGACGCGTTGTCGTTCATGTTGGAACGGGAGGGCTTCGAGGTGGGAGTCGTCGCCGACGGCCCCAGCGCGCTGGCCGAGTTCGATCGGCGGGGGGCTGATCTTGTGCTGCTGGACCTCATGCTGCCGGGCCTGTCGGGCACGGAAGTGTGCCGAACCTTGCGAACCCGTTCCACTGTGCCGATCATCATGCTGACCGCTCGGGACAGCGAGATCGACAAGGTGCTCGGGCTGGAACTCGGAGCGGACGACTACGTCACGAAGCCGTTCTCCGCCCGGGAACTGGTGGCGCGGATCCGCGCGGTGCTGCGGCGGCGGTCGGAGAACGAGGAGGTGGGGGACGCGACGTTGGAGGCAGGCCCGGTCCGGATGGACGTTGAGCGCCATGTCGTCACCGTCGACGGGACCACGGTCACCCTGCCGCTCAAGGAGTTCGAGCTGTTGGAGATGTTCCTGCGCAACGCGGGCCGGGTGCTGACCCGGGGCCAACTGATCGACCGGGTCTGGGGGTCGGACTACGTCGGCGACACCAAGACCCTGGATGTCCACGTCAAACGACTGCGGACAAAGATCGAGCACGAACCCGGCAACCCGCGGCACCTGGTGACCGTTCGGGGACTGGGATACAAGTTCGAGCCGTGACCCCGGCGGTCGCGGCCGGAGGGAACGGTGAAGAGGTGCTCGGTGGCGTGTGTCCGGGTGCGTGGTTTCCGAAGATCGTGGCGCAGCCCGACGCCGCTGTCGCTCCGGGACGGCAGGCGGCCGCGGTGAGTCCGCTCCCGGCGGGTCCACATCCCGGTCCGATGCGTCTTGGTGTGATCGACATCGGCTCGAACACCGTCCACCTGCTTGTCGTGGACGCGCACCGGGGCGGCCAGCCACAGCCGGCCGCCAGCGTGCGCGTGCCGCTGCGGCTGGTGGAACTGCTCGACGCGGACGGGGCGCTGGACGCCGCCGGAGAGCGCGCCCTGACCTCCTGCATTCTGGACATGCGCCAGCAGGCCGACGCGCTCGGGGTCTACGATCTGGCGGCCTTCGCCACGTCGGCGTTGCGGGACGCCACCAACGGAGAGGCGGTCCTGCGCCGGGTGGGCGAGGCCACCGGGGTCGCCATCGGCGTCCTGCCCGGGGAGGAGGAGGCCAGGTTGACCTTCCTCGCCGTCCGCCGGTGGTTCGGCTGGAGCGCCGGCCGGTTGCTGGCGTTGGACATCGGCGGTGGTTCCCTGGAGATCGGCGCCGGCATGCACGAGGATCCCGAGGTGGTCGCATCCCTGCCGCTCGGCGCGAGCCGGCTGACCCGGGACTGGCTGGTCCCGAGCGACCCGCCCAAGCGGTCCGAGCTCAGCGAGCTGCGCCGTTATGTCCGGTCCCAGATCGCGCCGATCGTGGGCACGATCTACCCCCTGGGGGAGCACACGAGGGCGGTGGCGACGTCGAAGACCTTCCGGTCGCTGGCCCGGATCGCCGGTGCGGAGCCCTACAGCCGCGGTCCCTATACCCGCCGGGTGCTGCGCCGGGACGACCTCGCGGAGGTGACGGCCAAGGTGTGCCGGATGTCGGTCGAGGAACGCGCGGCGCTGCCGGGCGTCTCCGCCTCCCGGGCGGCCCAGCTGGTCGCGGGGGCGGTCGTCGCGGACGAGGCTCTCGGTCTGTTTGCCATCCACGAGGTGGAGATCTGCCCCTGGGCCCTGCGTGAAGGGGTGATCCTGCGCCGGCTGGACTGGCTCACCTCATCCTGACGCCGGAGCGATGAATTCCCTTTACCCAGCAGAGGGTGACATGGGAGTTGCAGAAAGTGCTTTCGAGGTGCGTAATTGCCTGATGTGGCCGTTGTCACGGGCGATAGGGGGGTTCCAACCGTCATCCCGCGGATGTCTGTGCGGGCGGGCCCGCGGAGATGGCCTAGCCTGGGAGAGAGGTCGGTCATGACGGCCAACCCCCGGCTCGCGCGGCAGGGAGACGGATTGCAGGCATGGCGTGACGACGCGCGGTCGGTGGCGCCGACCGCGATGGCTCCCGCCCCGATCTCGTCCGGCAGGGCCGCGGGCGGTCCGGGGCCCGGCGGCGGCTGCGGTGGTGGCGGTGGCTCCTCGCCCGTTGTCCCGCGCGGAGCGCCCGAGCTGGTCACGACCGCTCCGGGTGCCCGCGTAGCGCTCTCCACGGCTTCGACCTATCCCGAGTCCACCGCCTCGGCCTTCGAGATGGCGGCGCGGCTGGGGTATGACGGGGTCGAGATTATGGTCTGGACCGATCCGGTCAGCCAGGATCCGCAGGCGCTGAAGCGGCTGATGGACTATCACGGCATCCCGATTCTGGCCATTCACGCGCCGTGCCTGCTGCTCACCCAGCGGGTCTGGGGTACGGATCCATGGGCGAAGCTGGTGCGGGCCCGTACCGCGGCTGAGACGCTCGGCGCGTCGACGGTCGTCGTCCACCCTCCGTTTCGCTGGCAGCGGGACTATGCCCGCGAGTTTGTGACGGGCATCGAGCGGATGGCCGGCGAGACCGACATCCGCTTCGCGGTGGAGAACATGTTCCCGCTGCGGGCGCGGGGGCGGGAGGTCTCCGCCTATGCCCCGGACTGGTCCCCGGTCGAGGATGACTACGCGCATGTCACCCTCGACCTGTCGCACACGAGTGTGTCCCGCTCGGACCCGCTCGAGATGGCCGAGCTTCTCGGCGAGCGGCTGGTCCACGTGCACATGGCCGATGGTCTGGGCTCGGCCAAAGACGAACATCTCGTCCCCGGTCGTGGCACGCAGCCCTGTGCCGAGCTGCTCGAACTGCTGGCCGCTGGCGGTTTCGCCGGCACCGTGGTGGTCGAGATCAACACCAGGCGGGCCGAGTCGCGCGCCCAGCGCGAGGCCGAACTCGCCGAGGCGCTGGCGTTCACCCGTCTGCACTTCGCCGCACCGTCCGCCGCAGGACTCCGTTCCACCTACGGCTGATCCACCGATAGCTGATCCACCGACAGCTGACCCGCGTCCGGGGCTGACACCGTTCCCGTGGATCGCCGCTATGGTCGAGTGCCACCATGGCGGAGTGTCCGTCCCTTCTGGTCGTACCCCCACCGGCTCGCTGTTCGACCCGTTGGCGGATGCCTACGCCGCGGCCAGGCCGAGTTATCCCGACCACATCTTCCGTGACGTCGAGCGGTTCCTCGGGCGGCCGCTGCGCGGCGCGGACGTGCTTGACGTCGGCGCCGGGACCGGCATCGCCACGCGCCTGCTGATCGGCCGGGGCGCGCGGGTGGTACCGGTGGAACCCGGGCCGAACATGCTGGCGCGGTTGCGCGAGCGGAGCCCCGGACTGCCCACGGTGTGCGGGGACGGGGAGGCGTTGCCCTTCCGGAACCAGGTTGCCGACCTGGTCTGCTATGCCCAGGCATGGCACTGGGTACATGTGCCGACCGCCGCGGCCGAGGCCGCCCGCGTGCTGCGGCCCGGCGGAGCCCTCGCCGTGTGGTGGAACGACGTCGACGCCGAGGAGTACCGGTGGTGGCAGCGCCAGCAGGAACGGCTCGAGCGGATGAACCCCGGATATCACCGCGGGTACCGTGCGCGGCCGTTCGCCGACGAGCTGCGGTGGACCGGCCACTTCAGTGAGGTCGTCACTCTGACCGGCCGATGGCGGCGCCGGATTAACATCGATGACTACCTCACGTGGCAGCGGTCGAAGTCCTACGTCGCGGCCATCGGCGATCGCCTCGGCGATTTCCTCGACGCGGAGCGTCGCACGATGCTGCGCGCCTTTCCTGACGGTGTCGTCGTCGAGCCGTTTCGTACGCTCCTGGTGATTGCCCGGGTTCCCGAGTAGCGCGCGGGAGAGACGGCGTGGGCGCCTCTGCCGCGGCTCTCCCAGCCGGCGATCTCCCCCCTTTTCTCTGACGCACCGTGACGCCATGGTTCGGCCGATGTGTCTTCGTAATGAACCGTGCGCACAGCGTCGCTTTTTTTTGGTGTGACGTTGTTTTGTGGCCACTGGTACCCGTCTCGCCCTGAATTTTCCGATCCGTTAGTCTTGCGTCATTCGCACAGTGGTGTCTGACTTCGCTGGCGTAGCGGAGTGATACGGGTACCCGCGTCCGGGCCATTGGTCCGACCGGAGGCGTGGTTCGGGAGCGACTCACGCTCGGGTCACCGCGGCACCGTGCGGTCACCCTGAGTGTCGGGCGTCGGTGCCGGGACTGCCGGCGCCCGCTGGAGGAGGCGACGGTCATCATGCGGCTTGCTCCGCAGCAGACTGAGGCGACAAGGATAAAGCGCGACGGCACCCCGGCCGGCTGGGAGCCGCCGGCCGGACCCTCCGTGCCGGCCGGGCCGGCCGAGCCCTCGGCGGCTGCCGCCGCGGCGAAGTTCGCGTACAACCCGGCGCTGGACGGGTTGCGGATCGTCTGTATCTACACCATCCTCGCCGGCCACATGGGCGCGATCCATGCCAGCAACGTCGCCGTCGACGTCTTCTTCGTGCTGAGTGGATTTCTTATCACCGCGCTCCTGCTGACCGAACACAGCCGGACCGGGACGATCTCGGTGAGTCGATTCTTGGTGCGCCGGGCCTACCGGCTGATGCCCGCGATGTGGGTGTACCTGCTCGTCGGGCTCGTGGTGACAGTGGCATTCAAATGGAACGACATCCCCTTCCGGGACGACTACATCGGGAGTGCGCTCTCCGCCTTCTTCAATGTCAACAACTGGTACAAGGTCCTACATCCTGCCGCCGGTGGGCGATGGTTGGCCCACGTGTGGTCCTTGTCCCTGGAGGAGCAGTTCTATCTCCTGTGGCCGGGGCTGTTCCTGATTGTCAGCCGCTCGGACCGGTTCCGGGCGCACCTGCTGAAGATACTTCTCGCCATGATCGCCTTCGCGGCGGTCTGGACCTGGACCGTGGCCGTCGGCGGCGCCCCGCACTCGCGGGTGTACCTCGCGCTGGACACGCACGTCACCCCGCTGCTGATCGGCTGTCTGCTGGCGGTCTGGCGTGACACCCGCCTGCGCGCCCTCGTCGCAGAGGAGCCGGGCCTGACCGCGCCGCGCCGCCGCCGGCACGCCCAGCAGATCGGCACGATGACCCCTGTCACGGCGGCGACGGTCGAGCGTTGGCGGGCGGGCCGTCGGATCGCCGATTTCGGCCTCGTCGCGGGGATCGGATTGATCTTCTTCGCCTTCCTTGGGCCGGACAAGGACGGTTATGACGCCAACTGGCTCGACCATGCCGCCTACCTGCCCAGCGCCCTGCTCGGTGCCGTGGTCATTCTGGGCGCCGACCTGCGTCGCGACGCCTGCTGGGTTCGCCTGCTGGGTGGTCCGCGGATGACCTTCCTCGGAAAGATCACTTTCAGTATCTACCTCTGGCACTATCCGGTGATCTCGGCTGCGAACGGGCAGCTGGTGCCCCGGATCGGGCTGTGGCCGTCGGTCGTCGTGGCGGCGGCGGTCAGCACGTTCATCGCGTACTTCTCGAACCGGTTCGTGGAGAAGCCCGCGCAGCGTGCCCGACCCCCGTG